>JAICTW010000330.1 GCA_025936195.1 Flavisolibacter sp. | reverse complement strand
ACCATTTACACTTACCGTATTGTTGATCCGCGGAATGATCAACTCATCTCCTTCTTCCAATGTAATATCATCTGCACTGCCCGGATGCGCTAAAATGTATTTCAGATCAATGGCTACATCCGTGGTGTTCTTTGAAACCAACTCTGTTGTCGTTTTTGAACTGTCCTTTGCTACTGATTTTAAAAGACGCTTCACTTCGGAAGTATCCACAACTTCTTTTTTCTGGCGAATCAATTTGGCACCGCTTACATTGGCAGTATATAAAAGTCCGCCGGCACGCTGAATAAGAGAGCTCAATCGTTCCTCGCGACTTTGCAATGTGTAAACAGCAGGCATCAACACTTCGCCGCTGATCTTTACACTGATCTGCTTTTTATAATAAGGATCTTCTTTTACAGTAATGATATCAAAGGGCTTCAATGGAACATCCGTAGAACTTCCCGACAAATTTTTATCGCCGTTTACAGTAATCAACTCCACAATATTGCTTCCTGCCTTATTCACTTCCACATCACGCTTTCTGCGGGAGATTTCTATGCCCTGACCTGTCGCATTATCGGCGAACCCTTGTGCTTTCAGGATCATTGATTTTAATGAAAGGCCTTCTTCAAATCTATAGGTGCCAGGGTTTCTTACCGCACCATTAATGGTTATGGTAGCCGTATCTTTTAAATCGAAAATGGAAGCAATGTGCACACTGTCTTCCCGCTTCAGCAATAAGCCTTCGTCTTTCCCTTCAGCAATAAGCTTTAATTCTACTGCAATGTATTCTTTGGAAAGATCTTCTTTCTTCCGCACCACTAAAGCCCTTCCGGTATAAACATCTTCTCTTAAGCCTTGCGCTTTGTCAATAAGTTGTTTCAAAGTCATTCCATCATTAATGGCATAGGCGCCGGGTTTAAAAACAGCACCTGTTACCATTACCCTGTTTTGATAACGGTTAACCACGGAATCAATAAAATATTCATCGCCATTTTTTGGCTGGAACCATTGAAGCGAATCGCCGGAAACGTCAATGACTCTTTTATCAAAATCCGAAAACCGGCTCCCTGTAATACGACCTTTAAATGCCTTGCTTTTGAATCCTCCGGCAAATTGTATAGCATCTTTCAAGGACTCACTTTGCTGCAATTCAAAAATTCCAGGGCGATTTAATTGCCCGTTCAATGTGATCATAGTTGTGGCAAAAGGAATCCTGATCACGTCATTGTCTTCCAAATGCACATTGGCACTTAAATCACCTCTCAACAAAAAATCGTACAGATCGGCGGTTTGAATTACTTTATTATTACGGATCAATTCTATGTTTCGTAAAGAACCGTTTTCTGCCGGTCCGCCACTTACATACAAAGCATTAAAAAGATTGGCTAGTGAAGGCAAAGTATAAGTGCCGGGACGATTGATTGCTCCGATTAATATTACGCGAATGCTGCGGATGTTTCCCAATGCCAATTGTAATTTGGTTTGTCCTGAACTAAGCGCCGGATAATATTTCTCCAGCCTGCTCTTCAAAACAGAAGCAGCACCTTCAATCGTAAGCCCGCTGACGTTAACCACGCCAGCATATTTTACATTCACAGTTCCTTCAGGACTTACTTTTAAAGTTTGCTGCGACATGTTCATGCCATAGATGTTCAGCAATAATTCATCGTCAGGACCAATAACATAATTTTTTGGAGTGGGCATGCGCAGGTCCGGCTCAAAGGTGAGATTGGTATTGGAAAAAAGCTCAGTACCAAAAACTCTTGAGGTTTTGGTTTTTTCCAGAGGCGGGTTGAGCAAAGGATTATACTGGGGAAGTTTTCTCTTAGTATCTAAATTTTCCTGGCTATTTGTAGTTACATCAGTATTAACGCCGGCAGCATTCAATTGATCGATGCGGGTTTTCAATTCGGCCATTTCTGATTCAGGAAATCCTCTTTGCAATAATTCGGTTTCCACCTGTTCGGGAGTCAAGCCTCTTTGTTTGGCCTGGGTAAGATACTGCTGTAATTGAACATCGGAAATTTGCGAAGCCTTTAAATGACTTAAATCCGAAGGTATTTGAGCCTTAAGAGTTGAAATGGCAAGAATACAAAGGAATAGAAACAGGCCTCTTAAGCAGTTCATATTATTTATATTGGATTTTTCACTTTAAAGTCCTTGTTGAAAAGTTCACTCCTTTCGGAAACACCCTTTTCAGGAGCGCTAAGATATAGATTTCAAGCAATAACCTATAAAACTTGTATCTAATACTTTTTAAGAAATTCTTAAAAACACTTAAATACACTTAAAAATTTCAGCTTCCATTCCATACACCTCTGAAATTTTCCTTGTGAACTTCCATTCAAAATAAAGGATCAAGTTTCTTTGGTTCGGGTTAAAATCGGTGACCACGGTGTAAGACACGGCAGAACTACCAATTCGCATTCTGTCTTCTATTGAAAGATGAATACCTTGAAACCGAACAGTGGCTTCACAAAACTTCAACTGCAATAATGGAAGATTTTCAAAATTATTGTTTTCGACACCAATTTTTTTTCAACCAGTAATTTTGCGGCTCAATTTATAATGATGAAAAAATTTGTTTTCTACCTTCTTCTGATCATTTCTTTTTCAGCCACGGCTCAAAACATTGAACGACCAAAATTAATTGTGGGCATTGTAGTGGACCAGATGCGCTGGGATTATTTATACCGGTATTATGACCGCTATTCCAATGATGGCTTTAAGCGTTTGCTGAACGGAGGCTTTTCCTGCGAAAACACTTTCATCAATTATCTTCCCTCCTTTACGGCCGTTGGGCACAGCACCATTTACACAGGCTCTGTTCCTTCCTTAGATGGCATTACGGGTAATGAGTGGATTGACCAACTCACGGGCAAGTCTGTTTATTGCACCAGCGATTCCACTGTTCAACCTGTTGGCAGTGCCAATGCCACTGAGGGAAAAATGTCGCCGAGGAATTTATTGGTATCTACTATCACCGATGAATTAAGGCTTGCTACCAACTTCCGTTCAAAAGTGGTTGGCGTCTCTTTAAAAGACAGGGCTTCTATTTTGCCGGCAGGACATACGGCCAATGCCGCTTTTTGGCTGGATGACGCTTCCGGTAATTTCATTACCAGCAACTATTACATGAACCAGTTGCCTGACTGGGTAAATCAGTTCAACAGTAAACGAAGAATTGAACAACTGATTGCCAAAGGGTGGAATACACTGTATCCAATCAAAACTTATAAGCAAAGTGATGCGGATGAAAAAATTTATGAAGGCTTGTTTGCAGGAGAAAGTTCATCCGTATTCCCTCACGATATCAAAGCAGCTTATACAAAAAACAAAGGCAGTTTTCGCAGTACGCCTTTTGGAAATACACTGACGCTGGAGTTTGCAAAAGAAGCTTTGAATGCTTATCAGTTAGGAAAAGGAGACGCTACCGATTTTCTTACGATCAATTGCGCCTCTACCGATTATGTTGGTCACATGTTTGGCGTGAACGCTATTGAAACAGAAGATACCTATTTGCGATTGGATAAAGACCTTTCCGATTTTTTCAGAACACTTGATGCAAAAGTTGGCCGAGGACAATGGCTTGTTTTTTTAACCGCAGATCATGGAGCAGCACATGCTATCGGGTTTATGAAAGAACATGAATTGCCTGCCGATTACTGGTATCCAAAACCACTGAGAGATTCATTGAACAAATTGCTGGCTGCAAAATTTCAAATAACCGAATTGGTACGTTCTATAAGCAACTACCAGGTGAATTTTGATCTTACAAAAATTTATAGTGCCAATCTGGATTTTGACGCAATACGGAAAACCGCCGTGGAGTTTTTACAAAAACAACCGGGAATTGCTTATGCCGTGGATATGGCTTCGGCGGGAATAGCACCTGTTCCTGAAAGAATAAGATCCATGATGATCAATGGATATAATTTTAAAAGAAGCGGGCAAATACAAATTGTTTTAAATGCAGGATGGTTTGATGCGTATAGTAAAGCCGGAACTACCCACGGCACATGGAATCCTTATGATACCCATATTCCTTTACTATGGTATGGATGGAATATCAAACATGGCTCTACCAACCGTGAAGTGTATATGACAGATATTTCGGCAACGCTGGCAGCTTTGCTTCATATTCAAATGCCGAATGGTTGCATCGGAAAAGTAATTGGAGAAGTTGCTTTACAAACCCGATAGAATCTATTCTCACCAGTTTAAAGAATACATTAAGAGAGTTGGCAATTGACAGTTTGCAGTTTAGTATCCCTGAACTTTTACTTTCTCAAGAATAGAAATAATGAATTACTTCTAATTCTCATTAATACTGGCTGCTGCGTAGCGTCTTCCTTTAGAACACGGATAACCAGAATGAAAATGATTGGCACGGATTTTTTCAGATTAACAAGGTAATTGAATGAAAGAGTATTGCTTTCAGGACGGAATAGGCTT
>JAICTW010000051.1 GCA_025936195.1 Flavisolibacter sp. | reverse complement strand
CACTTGCAGCCAATGCTTCTTTCAAAAAGTTAGCTACCAATAACGATGCAGCTTTATATGCTTTTGAAAGAGAAAAAGACGGCAATAAAGTTCTGGTGATCCTGAACCTGAGCAAACAACCACAGCAACTGAAATGGAAAGACCTGCCTTCTGAAAAAGAATGGAACAATGTTTTTTTGGGAAACAAGGAACCAGTTGAGAAAGGCTTCGGTATTGAACCCTGGGGCTATGCTGTGTACGAATTGAAAAAATAAGACGCAAATTTTGTGCAGGAATCTGCGTGTCCCAACAGGTTACACAAATGTTTTAAGGTGAAAACAGTTATGCAGATTGTACTCTATAACTTGCGAACTTGTGAACTTTATTTGTGAACTAAAATTGATTTATGTTGGATTCCATACTTGATTTTTTAGATCCCATCAATCTTTCAGAAATTTCTTTGGATGCAGGTTATAAGGAAGGACAGATCGGAAGAGTGATCAAAATTTATGAAGACGAATTTCCTGACCTGCAGGAAGCGGAAATCGTTTTGGTGGGATGCGGTGAGCAAAGAGGTGCTGCATTGATACACCCGAGCGGCGCTGCCAATGCTATACGGAATGAGTTTTACAGTTTATACTACTGGCACCAGGACATACAACTGGGTGATATCGGCAATGTAAAAATTGGTAAATCGCTTAACGATACTTACGCTGCTTTGAAAATAGTGGTGCACGAACTGGTGAATAATGGAAAACTCGTTGTGGTACTGGGTGGTTCGCATGACCTGACACTGGCACAGTATTATGCTTTTGCCGATGAAAAAAAATTAGTGGACACGGTGGGTGTGGATGCGGTAATTGATATCAATATTGATTCTCCTTTCCGTAGTGATAATTTTTTAATGGAATTGCTTACTGCCGAACCCAACTACATGCGGCATTACAATCACATTGGCTTTCAAAGTTATTTTGTACATCCACGTATGCTGGAAACCATGGATAAACTTCGCTTCGATTGTTTTCGTGTAGGCAATGTGAAAGAGCATATCGGGGAAATGGAACCGGTCATTCGCAATTGCCATATTTTTTCTTTCGATATTTCTGCGCTGGCGCATGCATTTGCTCCGGCAAATAATTTAACTCCAAACGGATTCAATGGTGAAGAAGCCTGCACGCTGATGCAGTACGCAGGCATGGGCCCAAACATGCAAACAGTGGGCATTTATGGTTATCGTCCCGAGAAAGATTTTGAAAGCTTAACCGCAAAGCAAATCAGTCACATGCTTTGGTATTTGATAGATGGAAGAAGCCGCGGAAACAGGGAAGCCCCGATGGATGAGAAGGAATCATTCAATGAGTATCACACAGCTTTTGCCGAAGTGGAAACTGTTTTTTTGCAAAGCAAAAAAACCGGAAGGTGGTGGATGCAATTGCCCGACAAACAATTTATTGCCTGTTCGTATAAAGATTATTTGCTGGCCGGCAGCAATGAAATACCGGAGCGATGGTTGAGGGCACAGGAAAGAATATAGTTTGAAGATGAGTTTCATGAATAAACAGGAAAATAATTTTGATCATTTTTGATGTTAAACCTCAGCCTTTCAAAGAAGGGTATTTAACAAAATGGTTTGAAATTTACCGTTAATTTGCTCCCCAAACTGCAATTTTGTCTCCCGATATTATCGGGATTTTACCGACTGAATTCATTACCATGCAACGATATATCTCCTTATTGCTCGTATCTGTTTTTTGTGCGTTGAGCTATCTTTCTTTTTCACAGGATTCTTCAAAAGTTACTTCAGTAGATCCGGGTTTGCTGGCTCTTCAGAATGCAAAGGTGCCCAAGGAATATACCATCCGTTCTATAAAAGTAACGGGACTTACTTCTTTGGATACTTCCATCGTTTTATCCATTTCGGGTTTGCAGGTTGGCGATAAGGTAATGATCCCCGGAACAGATGTTTTTTCAAAAGCCATTACTAATTTATGGAGGCAGAAATTCTTCAGTAATATTCAAATCTTTATTACCGCCGTTCAGGATGATTATATTGACCTGGAATTGCACGTTGAAGAATTACCCAAGCTAGGAAATTTTGATTTTGTCGGAATCAAAAAATCAGAGAAAGATGAACTGAAAGGAAAGGTTCAATTGCAGAAAGGAACGATCGTCACTGAAAATACCAAGCTGAATGCCGTAGAAGCCATTCAAAAATTCTATCGCGATAAAGGGTACATGAATATCTCAATCAGGGTAGCGGAGAAAAAAGATGCCATACTGAACAATGCCAATTCCCTTACATTCTACATCAATAAAGGAAATAAGGTTCACATTAACCAGATCAACTTTACGGGCAATGAAACGGTAGGTGATCTGAAATTGAAAAAGCAATTGAAGGGCACCAAGGAAATGAGCCGCTTCACCTTGCATCCCGAAGAAAGCAAAAGTCAAAGAATGAGCTTTGGAGAGTATATCAGCCAGCTGGGGTTTCTTTCTCCGTCCAAAACAAAAGCACTCATTGATCCTTACATCCGTTTTAAATTCAGCAACTCCAAATTCGATGAAAAGAAATTTAATGAGGACTTAGATAAAGTAATTGAATACTATAACTCTCTTGGTTATCGCGATGCACAAATTGTGGATACTTCTATGTCCATGAATGAAAAGGGCAACCTTCAGGTGAATATAAAAGTTGATGAAGGTGACAAATATTATTTCGGCAATATTGCTTTTAAAGGAAACACCAAGTATTCCGATTCGCTTCTTCAGGCTTTCATGAACATTCAAAAAGGCGATACTTACAATATTGATCTCCTCAATAAAAAGCTGGGGAAACAGTTAAGTGCTGAAGGTGGCGACATTGGCCAATTATACCAGGATGATGGTTACCTGTTCTTCCGTGCCGACCCGATTGAAACCGCCGTTTACAACGACACTATTGATTACGAAATAAGAATTGTGGAAGGTCCGCAGGCAAGAATTGGTACGGTTGGAATTTTTGGTAACGATAAAACAAAGGATTATGTGATCCGCCGCGAATTGAGAACTTATCCCGGTGAATTGTTTAGACGTACCGATTTGATCCGTTCGCAAAGGGAACTGGCAGGATTGCAATATTTTAACCAGGAAAAAATCAATCCGGATATTGTTCCTCACCAGGAAGATGGAACCGTTGATATCAATTGGAATTTGGAAGAAAAATCATCCGATCAATTGGAACTTTCTGCAGGCTGGGGCGGTGGCGTAGGTTTAACCGGAACATTGGGTGTTACGTTCAACAATTTCTCCATAAAAAATATTTTACACAAGGAGGCATGGGATCCTTTACCACAAGGTGATGGGCAAAAGTTGAGTCTTCGCTACCAATCCAATGGCCGTGCCTACAACTCCTATAATTTTTCGTTTACTGAACCATGGCTGGGCGGCAAGAAGCGGAATTCATTAACCCTTGCATTATACCATAGTAAATTCTCCAATGCCTACGACTATTTTACGGGAACATTTGATAAAGCCAAATCAGATACCAACTATTTGAAAACAACTGGTATCTCAGTGTCGCTGGGTAAGCAGTTAAAATGGCCCGATGACTATTTCAGTTTGATCTATTCATTGAACTATACCCGCTACAATTTGCGCAACTATCCCATTTTTGAAGGATTGAACAGTGGTACATCCACCACAGTGAGTTTGAAGCTGGGCTTGCAGCGTTCTTCTGTTTTCGATCCCCAGTTCCCTGTAAGTGGATCAAGCTTTTCTGCAAGTGTGCAGTTAACACCTCCATATTCTTACCTCAATCCTGATATCGTTAATTCAAATGATCCGTACAAAAATCCGGAGTATCATAAATGGCGTTTCAATGCAGAATGGTATGTGCCCATTGGAAAAGGGCATGGCGAAAGCAAAGACCGCCAGTTGGTATTGAAAATCGCGGCGAAGTATGGCTTCATGGGACGTTATAATAAAAACCTTGACTTCTCACCGTTTGAAAGGTTCCAGTTGGGCGGCGATGGTATTACCAATAGCTATGGTCTTTTGGGTTATGATATTATTTCACTGCGTGGTTATCCGGTGTTTGACTATTCAAATCCTGCAGTTAATAACTCCGATCAAACCAGCGCTAACCGATTCTTCACCATCTTCAATAAATATTCGTTGGAGTTGCGCTATCCTTTTGTAAGGAATCCGAGCAGCACCATTTATGCACTCACCTTCTTTGATGCCGCTAACGGCTGGTATTCTTTCAAAGATTATAATCCTTATCGTTTGCGCCGGTCAGTGGGTGTGGGCATGCGTTTCTTCCTGCCCATGTTTGGTTTGCTTGGATTTGATTATGGTGTAGGATTAGACCGCATTCAACCGGGAGGCAACCGCCTTAAGAATGCAACGAAATTTACCTTCATGCTCGGTTATGAACCCGAATAAAATCATTTATGAATGTTGGAAATGATTTCACTGATAAAAAGCAACAATATGAAAAAACTTTTTCTTCTTGCTGTATGCAGCTTTTGTTTGGTAGCCTTTTCCCAGGCGCAGAAATATGCGGTGATTGATACTAAATATATTTTGGATAAAATGCCCGAGTATGCATCGGCTCAAAAGCAATTGGATGATATTGCCAAAGGCTGGCAGAAAGAAATTGATGACATGCAAAGTGAATTGGACAAAATGTATAAGAATTACGATGCAGAACAGGTAATGTTAAGCGATGATTTGAAAAAGAAAAGAGAAGACCAGCTTTTTGAAAAAGAGAAAGCAGTGAGGGATTTGCAGCGTCAGCGATTTGGTTTTGAAGGCGATCTTTTCAAAAAAAGACAGGAGCTGATTCAGCCCATTCAAAACAAAGTTTATAACGCCGTGCAAAAATTAGCAGTGCAGCGTGGATATGATTTCATTTTAGATAAAAGTGAAGGAATTACGGTTATATTTGCCGACCCTAAACTGGAAAAAAGCGACGACATCTTAAAAGAGTTAGGAGTAAAATAAATAAGTAAAACATTTGCAAAAACAGGTTTTAAAGGCAACCAAAACAATCAAATAACTATCATAACTAAACATCACAAAACAATCTCATGAACAAGTTCAAAATTTTATTAATTGCAGTGGCACTCATTTTTTCTTCAACCGCTGTAATGGCCCAGAAAACCGGATACATTGATATCAACACTGTAATTCAAATTATGCCGGATGCAGCAAGAATTGATTCCTTAATGCAGAAGTATGAGAGCGATTCCCTGAATTCACAATTCGGTGCAATGGTTCGCGACTATAAGTATTATGATAGTCTTCTAAGCTCAAAGGATACCGTAAAAATGACTCCCACCATAAAGCAGCAATACCAGGGTACTATACAAAACCTGGCTTATCAAATCCAAAACTGGCAAAGCATTTCACAACAATATTATCAGGCAAAACAAAACCAGTATTTAGAGCCTGTTTATCGTAAGGTAATGAACGCCATTCAAACAGTGGCTAAAGAAAAAGGTTATACCCACGTGTACGATAAATCAGTTCTGGTAGTGGCCCCAACAGGTGATGATCTTTTACCTGCCGTTGCACAGAAGTTAAACATCAAAGTGCCGCCGCAAGTTCCGATCGGTATCAATGCCGCAGCCAATCCCAAATAAATTATTGTCCCGCTTTATGCGGGACTTTTTTTAACCACAGATTTTGTAGATAGAAAAGGATTTCACACATTGGTTTACTTCGTTTATGACTCTCATTTAATAACTCTTTACTCCTTCTTACTTCCTACTTCTTACTTCTTACTTCCTACTTCTTACTTCCTACTTCTTTACTGGTTTATAACTTCTCCCTTCCGATCTCTAACTTCGCAGTTCTAATTTTTCATCATGGGACCCATTGGCGTATTTGACTCAGGCTATGGAGGATTGACGGTATTAAGATCATTTGTTGACCGCCTGCCGCAATATGACTATTTGTATTTGGGAGATAATGCCAGAGCGCCTTATGGTACCAGGAGTTTTGATTCAGTTTACCGTTACACTTTGCAATGTGTAAAATGGTTGCTGCAGCAAAATTGTTCTTTGATCATTCTGGCCTGCAACACAGCATCGGCAAAAGCATTAAGAAGCATTCAGCAAAATGATTTGCAAAAGCTTGATCCGAATGCAAGAGTACTGGGAGTGATCCGTCCTACAACAGAGATCATTGGAAAGCATACGAAGACAAACAGTATTGGCATTCTGGCAACGAATGGTACTGTGCAATCGCAATCATATTTGATCGAGATCGAAAAATTCTTCCCGGAGGTGAAAATTGCGCAGGAAGCTTGTCCCATGTGGGTTCCCTTAGTGGAGAATAATGAGCATCAAAGCGAAGGCGCTGATTATTTTATTGAAAAGCACATCAACAATATTTTAGGCCGCAATAAGAACATTGATACTTTATTGCTGGCCTGCACCCATTATCCTTTGCTGAAAGAAAAAATAGAAAAGCATTTACCGGAAAATGTAAAGCTGATCTCGCAGGGAGAAATTGTTGCGGATAGTTTGAAAGATTATTTGCATCGCCATCCTGAGATTGAAACAAAAATTTCAAAAGAAAGTAAAAGAGTTTTTTATACAACAGATTCAGCTGAAGATTTTAATAATAAAGCAACCATATTTTTCGGAGAGAGCGTAGAAGCAAAGCATTTGGATTTGTGATGTTGAAGTATTTGCACTTGACAGAAAATTTCAGCCTGTTATAACAGAAGCAAAAATAAATATTGAGTAAGCAATAACAGTGAAGATTTGTTCATAAAAAACAAGTCATTCTTTTAACTCTAATCAGTTTCGCCACCCACTTCTCTTCTAATTGTAAACAGTTTACATTTGTCAGGAATGAATTTTTACTGCAAATGAATTTTCATGGGATTCATTATTAGGATAATTGTTACCGCTTTAGCTGTTTGGGTGGCGGCTAAGCTTTTACCTGGTGTTCAGTTGGAAAATGACGCTAAGACCATTGTTATCGTAGCTCTGGTTCTTGCCGTTTTGAATGCCATTATCAAACCTGTTCTCATTATTCTCACCATACCTGTTACGATTGTTACGCTTGGGTTGTTTCTTTTAGTGATCAATGCTTTGATGGTTGTATGGACTTCCAAACTGGTAGATGGTTTTAAGGTAGATGGCTGGGTGACCGCTTTATTATTTAGTTTAATTGTTTCCATAGTGAGTTCTATCTTACATTCTATCGCAAGAGAAAAGGACAGGGATCGTTAAAAATTATTTCATGGAATTTCAGAGAAGAGATCTAAGCAACGAGCAACTCACTCACCTCTACAAAAATTTATTGTGGCCGCGACTGATCGAAGAAAAAATGCTGGTACTTCTTCGCCAGGGAAGAATTTCAAAATGGTTCAGCGGTATTGGGCAGGAAGCGATTGCTGTTGGCGCCACACTTGCTTTACAGCCCGACGAATGGATCATGCCCTTGCATAGAAATCTTGGTGTGTTTACTTCACGCAATATGGCCCTGCACGAATTGTTCAAACAATGGCAGGGAGCACAGAATGGTTACAGCAAAGGAAGAGAACGAAGCTTTCATTTTGGAAACAAGCAACATCATATTTGCGGAATGATCTCTCACCTTGGTCCGCAGTTGGCAATTGCTGATGGAGTTGCACTCGCCTGCAAACTCAGGAAAGAAAACAAAATTTCGTTGACATTCACCGGCGAAGGCGGAACAAGCGAAGGCGATTTTCATGAAGCATTGAACGTTGCTTCCGTTTGGGATTTACCTGTCATCTTCATCATTGAAAATAACGGATATGGGCTAAGCACTCCTGTGCGTGAACAATACCGTTGCGCTCAACTGGCCGACAGGGCTAAAGGTTATGGAATGGAAAGTGTGATCATCGATGGCAACAACATTCTTACGGTTTATGATACAGTAAAAGGTGTGAGAGACTATTGCATCGGAAATCAAAGGCCTTATTTGATTGAATGCATGACCTTTCGCATGCGTGGGCATGAAGAAGCAAGTGGCACCAAATACGTTCCCAAAGAATTGTTTGAAGAATGGAACACCAAAGATCCCATCAGGAACTATGAAATGTTTTTGATTCAGGAAAGCGTTTTGTCGGCCGAAGAAATTGAAACCATTCATGAAGAACAGAAGCAAAAGATTGAAGAAGAATTGAAGATTGGATTTGCAAGTAAGCCAATCGAAATAAGAACAGAAAAAGAGTTGGAGGATGTGTATGCCCCCAAAACCCATGAAGGTGTGTCAGCTGATGCGCAGCCGCCTATTGAAAATATAAATAATTTATCAGTCACTTCAAAAAGCAAGGTCAGTGAGTTGGCCGCAACTTCCTCTGCGGCTTTGCCGGAGAGGGTTGGGATAAGGTTTATTGACGCCATCAAAGAAGGCTTGTATCAAAGCATGAAGCAACATTCAAATCTGGTTTTAATGGGACAAGACATTGCGGAATATGGCGGTGCATTTAAGATCACTGAAGGCTTTGTAAATGAATTTGGGAAAGAGCGGGTTCGCAATACACCCTTATGCGAAAGTGCAATCGTCGGTACTGCGTTAGGATTAAGTCTTGAAGGTTTTAAAAGCATAATGGAAATGCAGTTTGCCGATTTTGTAACTGTGGGTTTTAATCAAATTGTAAACAACCTTGCAAAGATTCATTATCGCTGGGGGCAAAATGCTGATGTGGTCATTCGTATGCCTACAGGCGCAGGTGTTGGTGCCGGACCTTTTCATTCACAGTCCAACGAAGCCTGGTTTGTGCATACTCCCGGATTGAAAGTGGTGTATCCTTCCACTCCTGCCGATGCCAAAGGATTATTGATTGCTGCCATTAACGATCCTAATCCCGTGCTATATTTCGAGCACAAAGCTTTGTACCGGAGCATTAGCGGACCCGTTTCCGAAGCATATTTTGAAATTGAAATCGGCAAAGCCAGGCAGGTACAAACCGGTGACGAAATTTCCATTATCACTTATGGTGCAGGCGTCCATTGGGCAGAAGATTACGCAGCGGGACACACAGATATTTCCTTTGATATTTTAGACCTCAGAACATTATTGCCTTTGGACTATGAGGCCATTGCTGCTTCTGTAAAAAGAACAGGAAAAATCCTCCTTCTTCATGAAGACACATTAACCGGCGGCATTGGCGGAGAAATTGCAGCATGGATTGCTGAACATTGCTTTGAACATTTAGATGCGCCGGTAATGCGTTGTGCTTCGTTAGACACGCCGGTTCCTTTTAATCTTGAATTGGAAAAGAATTTTTTAGCAAAGGCAAGATTGAATGATTATGTGCAACAGCTTTTGGAAT
>JAICTW010000317.1 GCA_025936195.1 Flavisolibacter sp. | reverse complement strand
CATGGTGTCAGTAGATTTGAATCCGGGAATGTTGCAGGTGGCGAAAGAAAAAATTCAAAGCAATAAAATAGAATGGAAGGTTGGCAATGCACTGGAATTGTCATTTGAAGATAATTCTTTCGATCATGTGGTTTGCCAGTTTGGTGTAATGTTCTTTCCGGATAAAGAAAAGAGTTTCAGGGAAGTCAGGAGGGTTTTAAAAGCAGGAGGCAAATACATTTTCAATACCTGGGAAAGCGTAGAAAACAATCCAAGAATTGATCGCATGTGGAAAGTGATGCATGAAATTTTTGGCGAGGAAACGCCTGATTTTCTTCAGAAAGGCCCGCATTCTTTTTATGATAAAAATGAAATAGAACAATTGTTATTGAAAGCCGGCTTCAAAACTGTGCGTATTGAAACAGTAGCAAAAAGCCCAACCTACAGTAAGCCGGATGATTTAGTAAAAGGCTTTGCAGATGGCTCTCCATTGAATAATTATCTGAGTGAAAAAGATGAAAAGACGCAGGTCAAATTCAAGGAACAATTCCGGCAGACATTAGCAGAACAGGATAAAATTTTAGGCAACACAGTGCCTTCACTTGCCCTGGTGATAGAGGCAATAAAATAATTTTGTACGATAGTTGCTACATTGCAAACATGGTCTCACTTCAATCTATACTCGACAATGATTTTTACAAATTCACCATGCAGCAATGCGTGGTGAAAATTTTTCCGAGAGCTAAAGCAAAATACCAATTCATCAACCGCGGCAGGCATACATTCCCCGAGGGGTTTTCCGAAGCTTTGCGGAAATCGGTAGATGCAATAGCCTCTTTGAAATTAAGTAAAGAAGAAAAGCAGTGGCTTTACAACACCTGTCCTTATCTCGATCCTGTTTACCTGGATTTTTTGGAAGGCTATCGTTATGATCCTTCTGAGGTAAAAATTATTCAGCACCAGGATGAACTGCAGGTAACGATTGAAGGTTATTGGTACCGCACTATTCTCTGGGAAGTGCCGCTGCTTTGCCTGATCTCTGAAAACTTTTATGCCTTACAGCGGTTGGACAGGGAAAACGACAAAACAATTATTGAAAAAACAAAAAATAAAATTGAGACTTATGGTGAGTTGGGTGTTACAGTTGCCGAATTCGGAACGAGAAGAAGATATTCCTATAAAGTGCACGAACTCGTAGTGAGCACATTAAAGAAATACGGAAGGACCTTTGTCGGTACAAGCAATGTTCATCTGGCAAGGATCAACAACACAAAACCGATCGGCACGCATGCTCACGAATGGTTTATGTTTCATGCAGCAAAGTATGGATTTAAAATGGCCAATAGCATGGCATTGGAAAATTGGGTGAGTGTGTATCGCGGCGATTTGGGCATTGCTCTTTCCGACACTTTTACCACAGATGAATTTTACGAAGTGTTCGATAAAAAATTTTCGAAACTGTTTGATGGCGTTCGCCACGATAGCGGCGACCCGCTTGAATTTGCAGATAAAACAATTGCTCATTATAAAAATCTTGGTATCAATCCGCTTACAAAGACCATTATTTTTTCCGATGCTTTGGACCTGGAAAAAGTAAAACGCATTGTCGCTTATTGCCAGAATAATATCGGCATTTCCTTCGGCATTGGTACCGATTTCACCAACGATGTTGGACTAAAGCCCATGAACATTGTTATTAAGATGACTGAAGCTTTGCCGGAAGCAGAACCATGGACGCCTGTTATAAAATTATCTGATGTACCCGGAAAACATTCCGGTGATGAGAAAATGATTGAACTGGCAAGAGAGGTTTTGGGAATAGATGATTAAGTCAGAAGTATGAAGCGAACGTCCATTTAAAGAGTTTGTGGTTTTCAGTTGGCCGTTCAATCGAAACTTACAGTCTAAAATCGCTTTTCTTTCCACAGAATCCACCTGTCACATTCTTTCATTCATTTTTATTTTCATTCTTCCTGTATTCACATTTCTCATTTTTTTCATAGAATGATCCGCAACAATTTAATTCTAAATCCACCCGCTCAATGAGGCAATTCAAAAAGGGACACCGAGAAAAATTTTTTTCTTTTCATTTGATTTATATATTTGCTGCGCAATGACAAGTACAAAGGCATACGGTTTCTTTTATTTTTACTTCTATTTTAGTGGAAGCCGGGATCGCTTATGTTAAATTGAGATAACCAAATTCAACATAAGTGTCCCGGCCGAAGAGGCCGGGATTTTTTTTATATGGCAAAAAAGATCTCGATACAAGGTTACGAAGGCAGTTTTCATCAAATTGCCGCACAGGAATTTTTCGGAAAGGATGTTCAAGTTATTCCCTGCGACACCTTCAGAGAAGTGGTAAAAATCGCTTCCAATCCCAAAGAATCAGACGGCGGATGCATGGCCATTGAGAATTCCATCGCCGGCAGCATTCTTCCCAATTACACGCTGCTTCAAAAATCAAAATTGAAAATTACCGGAGAGCTTTTTTTACAGATCCATCAAAACCTTATGGTGAACCCCGTTGTTTCACTGGAAGATATTCGCGAAGTGCATTCACATCCAATGGCCTTGCTGCAGTGCATGGACTATCTGGAGAAACATCCTTCATGGAAGTTAGTAGAAACAGAAGATACGGCCTTAAGTGCAAAGCATATTCATCAGCACCGCAGCAAGCACGTGGCAGTCGTTGCAAGTAAACTGGCTGCGGAACTTTTTGATTTGAATCTGATCGCACCTAAAATTCAATCGAATAAAAACAACTACACAAGGTTTTTGTTTGTGCAACCAACCAATACAAAAAATGAAGAAGCCAATAAAGCCTCTATCAATTTTCATACTGACCATTCGAAAGGAAGCCTGGCAAGAGTATTAACAAAAATTGCGGAAGGAGATATTAACCTGAGCAAACTGCAAAGTGTTCCTATTCCGGAACAGGAATGGAAATACAGCTTTCATGCCGATATGGAATTTGATACGATTGAGCAATATGAGAAAGTGATGGAAAAAATAAAGTCCATCACGGAATCACTGACGGTTTTAGGCGTTTATAAAAAAGGAAAAACCATCAATTAATGAAGATCGAATTAGCAAATAGACTAGACGGAATTGGTGAATACTATTTCTCCAAAAAGCTCACAGAAATTGGTGAGATGAATAAAGCAGGAGAGCCGGTCATCAATTTGGGCATTGGCAGTCCTGACAGGCCGCCGCATCCTTCTGTAACTGAAACATTGAGTGCGGAAGCAGTGAAGCCCAATGTTCACGGTTAC
Organism: Flavisolibacter sp.; assembly: GCA_025936195.1. The sequence continues at coordinate 1,299 of JAICTW010000317.1, read as the reverse complement.
CAGAGTTACAAAGGCGCAGAAGTATTGCGGAAAGCATTCAGCGACTGGTATAAAAAATGGTATGGAGTTGAATTAAATCCGGCAACGGAAATTCTTCCATTGATCGGCTCTAAGGAAGGTATCATGCATATTTGCATGACCTATTTGAATGAAGGCGATGAAGCGTTGATCCCAAATCCTGGCTATCCAACATACAGAAGTGCCGTTCAATTAGCAGGAGGTAAATGTGTTGAATACAATTTGAAAGAAGAAAATAACTGGCAAATAGATTTTGATGAATTGGGAAAAAAAGATTTAAGCCGGGTAAAATTAATGTGGGTAAACTATCCTCAAATGCCCACAGGACAATTGCCGACAAAAGAATTGTTTGAAAAAATTGTTGCCTTCGGAAAGAAGCACAACATTCTGATTTGCCATGATAACCCGTACAGTTTTATTTTGAATGAACATCCAATGAGTTTATTAAGTATAGAAGGAGCAAAGGATGTAGTGATTGAATTGAACTCATTGAGTAAATCGCACAACATGGCCGGGTGGAGAGTGGGTGTTTTATGTGCAGCAAAGGAAAGAGTGGATGAAGTGTTGCGCTTTAAAAGCAATATGGACAGCGGTATGTTTTTGCCCTTGCAATTAGCAGCAGCAAAAGCATTGACGCTTGATAAAGATTGGTATGAAGAAGTGAATAAAGTTTACAGGAGCAGGAGAAAAAAAGCATACGAGCTTTTGGATTTATTGGGATGCACGTATTCGAAAGAACAGGCTGGAATGTTTTTATGGGCGAGAATCCCGGAGAAGTATAAAGATGCTTACGAGTTGTGCGATGATGTTTTGTACAAAGCAAGAGTTTTTATTACGCCGGGTGGAATATTTGGATCCGAAGGCGAGAAGTATTTGAGAGTGAGCTTGTGCAGTCCTGAAGAAAAATTTGAAGCTTCTATTGATCGAATTAAAAAGAGCTTAAAATAAAATGACAGTTACAGTTGTTGGTATAGGTTTGATTGGTGGATCGTTTGCACTGGCTTTGAAAGATAAAGGCATAGCAAAGAAAATTATTGGTGTTGAAGCAAATGATGAACATAAAAGAAAAGCTTTGTCATTGCGATTGGTAGATGAAGTGAAAGATTTGAATGAAGCAATAGAAGAATCGGATTTGATTTTTTTGGCTACTCCGGTTGATGTGGTCACCAAATTGTTGCCTTCTGTTTTGGATAAAGTAAATAAACAGGTTGTGATGGATGCCGGTTCAACTAAAGAAGGAATTATAGAAGCTATAAAAGATCATCCAAAAAGAAATCGTTT
>JAICTW010000251.1 GCA_025936195.1 Flavisolibacter sp. | reverse complement strand
ACTTTCTCCATGCTTGGATTGGTCTTGTCATCCAACATTTTCCAGATCTACATTTTCTGGGAATTGGTCGGTGTATCTTCTTTCTTATTGATTGGATTTTATTATGATCGTCCGAGTGCCGTGGCAGCAGCCAAGAAAGCATTCATTGTCACCCGCTTTGCCGATCTTGGATTTTTGATTGGAATTTTGATTCTTTCCTTCTATGCAAACACACTTGATTTTAATACCCTCATAGCAAGATTCACTTCACCAACTTCACCTGAGTTACATAGTGCAATTGCTTCCTCTTTTCTTGGTGTAAGTGCATTAACATGGGGATTGGCTTTGGTGTTCATGGGTGGTGCAGGTAAAAGTGCCATGTTCCCTCTGCACATCTGACTGCCCGATGCAATGGAAGGCCCAACACCGGTTTCTGCATTGATCCACGCTGCGACAATGGTAGTAGCAGGTGTTTATTTGGTAGCAAGATTATTCCCGGTATTTTCTCTTTCTGCTCCTGCTGCTCTAAACCTTGTTGCGTATGTGGGAATTGTTACTGCATTCCTGGCAGCCATCATTGCCTGTACTCAAACCGATATCAAAAGAGTATTGGCCTACTCCACCATGTCGCAGATTGGTTTTATGATGTTTGCATTGGGTGTTTCAGGTTATGGAGGTGAGAACGCTTTGGGTTATACTGCTTCCATGTTCCATTTGTTCACGCATGCCATGTTTAAAGCATTATTGTTTCTTGGTGCCGGCGTTGTTATTCACTTCATTCATAGCAATGAAATGAAGGACATGGGTGGAATAAGAAAATATTTGCCTGTTGCACATATCACTTTTTTAATTGCCTGTCTGGCAATTTCAGGCATTCCACCATTCGCAGGTTTTTTTAGCAAAGAAGAAATTTTATTGTCAGCTTATAATAACAATCAAACCATTTATTACATAGCATTAGTTACATCAGCACTAACAGCTTTTTATATGTTCCGTTTATACTTCAATATTTTCTGGAACAAACCTACTCCACAAGTACAGAGCCAGGGTGAGGCGCATCATCACAAAGGTTCGATAGCAATGAACTTACCGTTGATTCTTCTTGCCGTAGGCGCAGCATTAGCCGGTTTCATTCATTTTGGAAATTTTGTTAGTGCCGATGGTCAACCACTGGAATCTCATTTCAATCCTATATTCTCCATTGCTCCTGTAACAGTTGGCGTTATTGGAATTGCCATTGCATGGATGTTGTACAAAAAGCAAAACGATAAGCCCGAAAGAGTTGAGAATGCATTAAGCTCTCTTTACAAAATAGCTCATCACAAGTTTTATATTGACGAGATTTATTTGTTCATCACCAGAAAAGTCTTGTTCAATCTTGTTGGGAGACCTGCAGCATGGTTTGATAGAAACGTGGTTGACGGAATGGTGAACGCAACGGGAAATGCAACCCAGGTATTTTCAGCACGAATTAAAAAAATACAATCAGGTAAAGTACAATCTTATGCTATTTACACTTTGGTTGGTGTAATTGCATTGGCTGCGCTGTTCATTTACCTGTGGAAATAAAATAACTATGAACTTACTTTATTTATTAGGCGTACCGTTGATCACTTTGATTGCCCTGCTTTTTGCAAAAAATGGGAAAGGTGTTAAACTGATCGCTCTTGCGGGAGCAGCTATTCAATTTGTTTTGGCCTTTGCCCTGTTGTTTGCATTCAGGAATGAACGGATACAAGGCAATTTCGATGATATGATTTTTCAACAGAATTATTCCTGGTTCTCTTCGCTCCATATTAATTTTCATGTGGGTGCGGATGGAATTTCTGTGGCGATGATCATGCTCACTGCATTTGTAGTTCTTGCAGGTGTGTTGGTTTCCTGGAATATTCAAAAGATGACAAAGGAGTTTTATTTTCTGCTGATCCTTTTGAGTTTGGGTGCGTATGGATTTTTCATGTCATTGGACCTTTTCATTCTTTTCTTCTTCCTTGAAATTGCTGTCATTCCAAAGTATCTATTGATCGGCATTTGGGGAAGCGGTAAAAAAGAATACAGTGCCAACAAACTCGCATTGATGTTGATGGGCGGATCATCACTGGTTTTAGTTGGAATGCTCGGCGTTTATTTTGCAGGTGGAAGAAGTTTTGATCTGCTTCAGCTTTCGCAAATTCATATTCCGGTTGAAACACAAAAAATTATTTTTCCATTCCTCTTTATTGGTTTCGGTGTGTTCACTGCATTGTTCCCTTTTCATACCTGGGTGCCTGATGGTCACTCTTCGGCGCCAACAGCAGGTTCTATGTTTCTTGCAGGTATTTCAATGAAGCTGGGTGGTTATGGTTGTTTAAGAGTTGCCACTTATTTATTACCTGATGCTGCAAAAGAATATTCTCTTATCATTATTATCCTTGCAGCAATCGCCATTTTATACGGAGCCTTCGCTACCATGATGCAGAAGGACCTCAAATACATCAACGCATATTCTTCGGTTAGTCACTGCGGGTTTGTTTTATTGGGAATTGGAATGCTCACCAAAACTGCCATCACCGGAGCAGTTATGCAAATGGTATCACATGGATTGATGACAGCCCTTTTCTTTGCCGTTATTGGAATGATCTATGAAAGAACGCATACAAGGCTGGTAACAGAAATGAGTGGGTTGATGAAAACCATGCCTTTCATCATGACTGTTTTATTCCTTGTTGGTTTTTGTTCATTAGGCTTGCCCGGCTTCAGTGGATTTGTTGCGGAGATGACGGTGTTCATGGGTTCATGGGAAAACGTGGAAGCAGGTTATCGCATTGCTACAATTGCAGCTTGCATGTCCATTGTAGTAACGGCAGTTTATATTTTAAGAGCCGTTACCAAAACAGCAATGGGACCAACCTCACCCCTGACCCCTGTGCAAGGAGAGAGACGAATGTTCTCTGATGCCAAATGGAATGAAAAACTGGCTGCGGGTCTTTTGGTGGTTGGCATCATTGCGATTGGCATTGCACCTTTCTGGTTAAATGATTTGATCAAACCTGGTTCGGAAGTGATCGTTCATAAACTTTCGCAACTGGTAAAATAATAAGTATGGAAACTATTTTATTATTGAAGAATGAACTGCTGATTGCTGTCATTATTTTCCTTTTGCTTTTTATTAAGATTGGCAAAGGAATGAAGAATGATGCTTTGCTTATGCTGGTGCAGGTGCTGTTACTTGTGAATGTGGTTGCCGGATTTATTTTTTCCAGGGAAGGAACGGTATTCAGCAGTATGTTTTATAGCAACGCTTTGATTGCATTTCAAAAAAATATTTTAAGCATTGCCGTATTTCTCATCTCATTATTATGCGCCGACTGGTTAAAAAAATCAGCCAATCTTTCTGAATTTTTCATGCTTCTGCTTTCTGCATTGCTTGGAATGTTCTTCATGATCTCCAGCGGTAATTTGCTAATGTTTTATTTATCATTGGAACTGGCAACAATTCCCGTTGCTGCTCTGGCCAATTTTGATCTGGAAAAGCGAATTTCATCTGAGGCAGCCATGAAGATGATCTTGTCGTCTGCATTTTCATCAGGCATTTTGTTGTTTGGTATTTCATTGGTTTACGGTGCAACAGGCACAATCAGTTTTTCTGAATTGCCGCAGGCGTTGAGCTCCACTCCATTGCAAATACTTGCTTTTGTGTTTGTGGTTTCTGCATTCGCTTTCAAGCTTTCCGTTGTCCCCTTTCATTTGTGGACAGCCGATGTATATGAAGGTTCTCCCATTGCAGTGGGATCATTCTTATCGGTGGTATCAAAAGGCTCCATTGCGTTTATCTTCATCACGGCATTGTACAAGGTATTTCAACCACTGAATGAAGTGTGGTACAACATGCTAATGATCCTTTCGCTTGCTACCATGGTCACTGGTAATTTGTTTGCCTTGCGCCAGCAAAACATCAAACGCTTCCTTGCTTTTTCTTCCATTGCACAAGTGGGATTTATTTTGGTGGGCATGAGCAGTAATGGCGGTATTGGCAGCGCTTCCGTTACCTATTTTGTTTTGATCTATGTGTTTTCCAACCTTGCTGCTTTTGGTGTGGCTTCTGTGATTTCAGAAAAAACGGGTAAAGAAAATATTGACCATTACAAAGGGTTGTATCAGACCAATCCTTTTCTAAGTTGGACAATGGCTCTTGCTTTGTTTTCACTCGCAGGTATTCCGCCAACAGCAGGATTTTTTGGAAAATTATTTTTGATAACTGCTGGTGCAACAAAAGGAAATTACTGGTTCATTACGATGGTGGCATTAAACCTGATCGTTTCACTTTATTATTATTTGAGAGTAGTGCGTGCCATCTTCATGGATAAAAATGAGCAACCGATAGAAAAGATCAAAGGAAGCCGCTCTGTAAATTTTGCGTTAGGCATTTGTGCAGCAGGCATTGTACTGGTAGGTTTGGCAAGCTGGATATATGAATACATTTCGAAATTGGGTTAGAATCATTATGACTTTGAACTTCTGACTTTGAACTTTAAACTGATTAAAAGTGGCTATCAATAAAAATCACGAATTTGAAGAACTGAATGGTGTTAAGTGTGCCATCGTTGAAAAGAATGTTGCTCCGCAACGAGTGGAGTTCTTAAAAAATTTACTTCAATTGAATGGCTATGAAGTTGTAGTTGCTGCATCACCTGCACCAAAAGCAACGCCACCTGCAAAACCTGCAACACCTGCAAATGGCGAAGTGCAGACAGAACAACCTGCACCACCACCTCCGCTTGTTCCTGAAACATTTACGGTTGGTGTCACTGATATTACTTTCAATCCAATCAATGCAATTTTTGGAAGATTACTTCGCACACCGGATAAGCATGTGGTAACATTAGCTTACTGGCGACAGAAGGAAGAGGTTTCTCATGATGAGGTGCCGTATTTTGAGCGGTAATTCTTTGCTCTGAAGGAGAGTATTAGATTGCAGAAACACTATTTCACCAATTGATTTTTACAGTTGTAAAATAGTCTATGCAGAATTATTCTTTAATAATTCTTTCCATTTTATTTGCATCAACTCACATTAATTCCTTCACTTCACCATTTTCATAAGCAACAATTACTTTGCTCACCATTGTATTCGGGAACAAACCGTTTTCAACCACTCCGGGAATTGTGTGAATGGAACGATTGAGTTCATCTACTTTTTCTATTTTTTGAAAATGGCAATCTATAATGTGATTTCCATTATCGCTAATGTATGGCTTGCCATTGTTTTGACGGACAGT
>JAICTW010000246.1 GCA_025936195.1 Flavisolibacter sp. | reverse complement strand
CCGGTAAGGACAAGCGTGAGTATAACATAAAGGATAGTGCAAATGATCAAAGTGTTGAACATCGCTTTTGGCAAATCCCTTTGCGGATTTTCACACTCTTCCGCTGTTGTTGAAATTGCATCAAAGCCAATGTAAGCAAAGAATACGGCAGACACGCCGCTCATTACTCCTGAAAATCCGTTCGGCATAAAATTGCTCCAGTTGCCGGGACTTACATAAAATGCACCTGCAATGATGACAAACAAAATGACAGCAAGCTTGATCATTACCATCAAATTGTTTACTTTTTTTGATTCTTTAATTCCGATATAAACAATGTAAGTGATGAGGAGAACAATAAGCAGGGCCGGAATGTTTATGATCAATTTTATATTGTTGCCAAGGTCGGGGGCAGTAGTCCACGCATTGTACGAATTTCTTACTCCCTGATCAAGTGTTGCCAAAGTTTGCTGGTGATTTCCTATCGCTTCAACGGCACTGGTGTAACCTTTATGCGCCGTTGAGTAATCAGTTGCCATCCACGCAGGAATATGAATACCAAAACCTGCAAGCACACGAACAAAATATTGGCTCCACGAAATAGCAACGGCAATATTACCGATAGCATATTCCATCAGCAAATCCCAACCAATAATCCACGCAAAGATTTCTCCGAAGGCCACATACGAATAAGTATAAGCACTTCCCGACACCGGAACAGTAGAAGCAAATTCGGCATAGCAATACGCTGCAAATCCACAGGCAATAGCTGTAAGAACAAAAAGAAGAATAACAGCAGGGCCGCCATGAAAGCTGGCAGAGCCAATTGCTGTAAAAACACCGGTTCCAATAACGGCCGCAATGCCAAAGAAAGTAAGATCTTTCACTTTCAGAACTCTTCGCAATCCTTCCTGATGGCCATGTCCATCGGTTAAACCTTCCTGTGCCTCTTTTAAAATCGTGTTGATTGATTTCTTACGGAAAAGTTGACTCATGCAGCTATTTTAAAAGCGGAAAATAGAAAAAAATCGGTTGATGGCGTTTACATTTTATTAAGGTTGATAAGAAAACATGATAAAAATCAGTTGGAAAGTTTACATAGATCATACAGAGGCAGTTGAAGCCAAAACAATTTTGCACAACAAAATTGAAATGAAAATGGAAACAACAATGGAACAAACTATAGCTGTCGGCTATACAGAAGAAACTGTCAAAGTTTCTTTATTGAAAAGATTTATGAATTGGTGTAAAGAGCAGGATTATAATCGCATGCTTTGGGTAGGCATTGCCCTGACTGCTCATGGTTGCATTATCACTCCCATTACCGCCATGTTTGTTTATTTGGGCGGAAACAATATGCTTCTTTTTACACTGGTAATTGCAATGATGGGAGCAACCCTGGTCACTAATTTAGCTGCTATGCCAACGAAGATCACATTGCCCGTTTTTATTTCCAGCGTCCTGATAGACCTTGTAATTATTATTTCATGTTTGTTCATGATGTAAAGGCTATCCCGTTAGGAAGGATTCTAATGCACAACGCCGGCTTATTTTACGATACTAAAAAGCTCTCAAGGTTTCTAAAGCTCTGAGAGCTTTTCTATTTGCCATAAATGGCAAGTCCTCCCGTTAGAAGGATTTAGGTGGGCTTCAATTCTGACGTCGTGTTAAAAAAAGTGCCAACTGTTTCAACGGCTCTTTTCTTTTTGTTATCACAGCTACATCTTCCAGGTGAACAAATGCTTCGCTGATAAATCTTTCTTTTAATTCGTTGGCCCATTGGTCAACCTTGCAGTTTTTCAAAATGGAAAGCACTTCCTGTACTTTGTTTTCGTCATTGCTTTTTAAAAGATGAAGAAGTTGTTTTTTGTTTTCAGGTGATGCGGTTTCCAATGCATGGATCAACAAAAAAGTTTTTTTATTGGATTTAATATCACCCCCCAACTGCTTGCCGAATTTTTCCGGATCACCAAAGGCATCTAAATAATCATCCTGCACCTGGAAAGCCAATCCCAATTTTCTTCCAAATTCATATAAAAGATTTTGATTCCTCTCTCCTGCTCCGCCAAGTATGGATCCCATCTTTAAGCTTGCCGCCAGCAATACAGAAGTTTTCAGGCTAATCATGTGGAGGTAATCTTCCATTTTCACTTCACTGGAACTTTCAAAATCCATATCCAGTTGTTGGCCTTCACAAACTTCTTTTGCAGTTTTATTAAAAAGGTTGATGATGGAGAAAACATATTTGCCGGAAATTTTGTTGAGATAATCATAAGCGGTAACCAGCATTACATCACCGGCAAGCAAAGCAGTGCTTTCACCAAATCTTTTATGAACTGTCTCCATGCCGCGACGTAACGGCGCTTTGTCCATGATATCATCGTGTATCAATGTAAAATTGTGAAAGAGTTCAATGGCATTGGCCACATTCCAGCAGTCCTTGCTGATCTCGTCAAATAATTCATTGCCCATTAAACACAGTACGGGACGAATTCTTTTTCCGCCTAATTGAAGAAAATAACGGTTCGGTTCGTAAAGTGTGGCCGGTTGCTCCGGAAAATGATCTGTTGAAAAGCGTTCAATGAATTGTTGCGATAATTGTTCGAATGAATGCATTAGTTTGTTTTCTTTTTCTTTTTATTTTTTGGCCTAATATATTCTTGTGGTCGTACTGAATCAGCTTCTTCACCATCTTCAACTATTGAAGTCAACACCCACTCATAATCCAATTGCCGTTTTTCCAGATTAGCAGAAATTACTTTTATCCTCACCTTATCTCCTATCCTGAATTTTCTTCCGCTGCGCATGCCCACTAAACTGTAATCGGTTTCCACCAAACGGAATTCATCATATTCGGCAAGGCTGGTAATGCTTACCATTCCTTCGCACTTGTGTTCAATCGTTTCTACCCAAAATCCAAATGAAGCCACGCCGCTGATCACACCTTCAAATTCTTCACCCAAAAATTCTTTCATGTACTCCACCTGCTTGTATTTGTTTGCTGCCCTTTCAGCATCCATTGCAGCCCGTTCCCGTTCACTACAATGTTTGCATTTCTGTTCCATTTTTTTGTCGGGCTTGACATCTTTTTCCAGCACCTGTTCTAAAACCCGATGCACTAAAATATCGGGGTATCGGCGAATGGGTGAAGTAAAATGGCAATAATATTCAAAGCCTAATCCATAGTGACCAATATTCTCCGTAGTGTAAACTGCCTTTGCCATTGTGCGAATACCCAATTGCTCCAATACATGCTGTTCCGGCTTCCCTTGCACATCTTTCAACATTGTGTTGAATGATTCTGCAATTTTTTCCGGAGATGACGTATCGAACTTATGGCCAAACTTTCTTGCAAAAGCCATGAACGGCAGCAACTTTTCTTCGGAAGGCAGATCATGTACACGGTAAGGAAATGGAATCGGTCTTTTATTGACTTCAATCTTTGAAACATTTTCAGCAACGTATTTGTTGGCAAGTAACATGAATTCTTCAATGAGCTGATGCGCTTCTTTACTTTCTTTCACCACGATGCCAATGGGTTTTCCTTTCTCATCTAATTTGAAACGAACTTCTGCACTTGAAAAATTAATGGCGCCTGAATCAAAACGTTTTTTTCGTAAGCGTTGAGCAATGTTATTCAGCAATAAAATTTCATCCACATACAAGCCATCTTCCTTTTCAATAATTTCCTGTACTTCTTCATACGTAAAACGATGATTGGAATGAATGACGGTTTTTCCCAGCCAATATTGTTTTACCTGTCCTTTTGGTGTCATTTGAAAAACGGCAGAAAACGTAAGCTTGTCTTCCTGCGGACGAAGAGAGCATAAGTAATTGGAAATATGTTCCGGCAACATTGGATTCACTCTGTCCGGCAAATAAACAGAGGTAGCTTTTCCATAAGCATCAGTATCCAGTTCCGTTCCGGGTTGTACAAAATGACTTACATCGGCAATGTGAACGCCAATTTCATAATTACCATTTTTTAAGATGCGTATGGATAAGGCATCATCAAAATCTTTGGCGTCAACAGGATCAATGGTAAAGGTGAGTATCTCTCTGAAATCTCTGCGTTTTTTTATTTCGTCTTCTGAAATAATATCCGGAATCCGTTGTGCTTCTTCCATTGCCTGATCAGGAAAGCCAATTGGGAAACCATTCTCCAGCAAAATTTCTTTCATCGCAATATCATTCGCATCTTCTGCATTGAGAATAGTTACCACTTCGCCAACAGGTCTTTTGCCACCTTCCTTATCCCATTCTTTTATTCGCACCACTACACGATCATCTGCTTCTGCACCATTGAAGTTGGAAGCAGGAATAAAAATATCAGGTACTTTTTTATCACCTTCAACAATGGCAAAGGCAAAACCTTTGTTCATTTCTAACCGGCCCACAAATTCCGTTTGCTTACGTTCCAGCACATCAATAACAGCACCCTGCATTCGCTTTCCTGTACGTTCAGGATTTACTTCCACACGAACCGTATCGCCGTGCATGGCGGTATTAAAATCATTTGGCCGGACAAGTATATCAGTTTCCAATCCGGGCACAACAACAAAGCCCATTCCCGATCTTGTAATTTCAAGCACGCCTTTATACTCATCAAATTGTCTTTGCCTTTTCTTTCCTGGTTTCTTTTGGTTTTTTCGTCCCATTAATCCGGATATTTAAAATTTTGAATGAATTGGACTACCGTATCATTGAATTCATTTTCCTGTTTAAATAAAAATGTATGTTCAATGGGTAGCACATAAAAAGGCATGCCATTCATTTCCTGGCTGAACTTCAGCAATCGCATGGCATCCTTTTCAGTAGTAAGAATGATTTTCTTTTCTGCCTGAATGTTGTCAAATCGTTTTTTTATCTCTTTCCAGTCCAGCATGGAAAAAATATGGTGATCGTTGAACGACACCAGATAATAAGTTTCCACACGTTCTTCCAGAAATGTTTTCAAAGGTTTTGGATTGGCAATGCCGGTTATCAATAACACTTCTGTTTTTTCATCAACAAAACGAAAATCGTGTTTGATGATATGATAGGGCGTGCCGTAAGAAATGCAGGTGAAAAATATTTTTTGATGTGCAAGTGGATTGATCTCCTTTGTTATTTTTTTTCTTTCTTCTTCTGACAAATCCGGTTTGCATTTGGTAACAACAATGATGTGTGCCCGTTTGTAGCTGCTCCTTAGATCGCGAAGATCACCCGTGGGCAAAAAGAAATCTCTTGTGAACAGGTTGTTGTAATCCGTCAATAAAATATTAAGTCCTGCATT
>JAICTW010000408.1 GCA_025936195.1 Flavisolibacter sp. | reverse complement strand
AATAATTGCCAAGCAGTGCCGGGAGCAAAATGGCAAGTGAAATGCGGAACCCGTCCGCAAAAGACTGACCGTACAAGAAAAACTGTATCTCCTTAGCCTGTGTTCTCATTGATTATTCAAAAGCTCAATTATCATCTAAAATTATACCTGCAAAATTGCTCATTATTCGTTGAAAGGGTAGTGCAAATAAGTAAATAAAACCAGAGTTAAAAAAATTGAAATTGAATGATTATGTACTTAGCTGAATGGCTACTATCAGGCTGCGCTTGTGTCACTCACTTCAACGTTTAAAAATTCCATTCAGCATTGTGGAGGTGTCGTTACTGAAATCAAAATATTTTTTTGTGAAGAACGCCTCACCCCAACCCCTCTCCATCTCTGATGGAGAGGGAAGTAGTAAACAGCAAAGAAGATTTGAAATGATTTCAATCAGAATAAAAAAAGAAACAAACTGCTTTAGAATAGTTGAAAGCAGTAGTAAGCTTCGCAAGTGATGCTAAGCGATAAGAACCCTGAACGGAGCGTCGCAACTTCAGTCAAATAGTAGCAGTGCAGATCGGCTCATAAGTTATCCAGATTAAACTCTAATCAAGCCTAACTGCTTTATAAACCAACCGGGGACTAATATTCATTGTACTATAACTTTGCTGTAATAGTTCTGAAATCAAACAGCAAGTAAACTCTTGTAATCAAAAACTCAATTATTACGAAGAAGGGTTTATGGGTGACTAAATACTGAAGCTTGGCTTTACATACCCGACAGGCTGTCTTTGAATAATTCCTCCGCCGATCACATCATCGCCTTCGTAAAATACAGCGCTTTGTCCAGGGGCAATGCCCTTTGCTTTTTCATAAAAGCGAACGGCAACATCATTACCTGAAGGAATGATAGAGGACAAGGTTCCTTTGTCCTTGTAACGGATCTTGGTAATGGCTTCTCTTTCGCCAATAATTCCGTCATATTTGATCCAGTTGATCTTGCCCACTTTCATATCTTCTTTTTCCAGGTCTTCTTCGTCGCCCAAAACAACTGTATTGGTATCAGGATCAATAGAAGTTACAAAAGCAGGTTTTCCTAAAGCAATGTCCAGGCCTTTGCGTTGACCAATTGTATAAAAGGGATAACCTTTATGCTGACCTAAAACATTTCCGTTTTTATCAACGAACAAACCACCGGAAACTCTTTCTTCCAAACCATCCACTTTTCTTTTCAAAAAGCCGCGGTAGTCATTATCAGGAACAAAACAAATTTCATAGCTCTCGCTTTTTTTAGCGAGTTCAGGATAACCAAAATCAAGCGCCATTTGACGGATCTCTGTTTTGCGATAACCACCAAGAGGCAATAAGGTTCTGCTTAAAAGATCCTGTTGCAATCCCCACAAAACATAACTCTGGTCCTTGGTTTCATCAACGCCTTTACTCACTACAAAACGTCCGTTCTCATGTTGGTACACTTTCCCATAATGGCCGGTCGCAATAAAATCACAGCCCAATGCATCAGCCCTTTTTAATAAAGCCCTCCATTTGATATGCGTATTGCAAAGCACGCAGGGATTGGGTGTTCTTCCTGCTAAATATTCATCAACAAAATTGTCCACCACAAAACTTCCGAATTCGTCGCGGATATCAAGAATGTAATGTGGGAAGCCATGCTGCACCGCTGCCATGCGGGCATCGTTGAAGGAATCCAGATTACAACAGCCGGTTTCTTTTTTAGAGCCGCCACTGTTGGTATAGTCCCATGTTTTCATGGTAATGCCCACTACTTCATAACCTTGTTCATGAAGCATTAAAGCGGTAACGGTACTGTCAATACCGCCGCTCATGGCTACCAAAACCTTTCCTTGTTTGCTCATAACGAAGTTTGCAAAGATAAGAAGATGTCAGGGTTGAAAATAAGATGGGGTTGTTAAGCTTACAATGAACGATACCTGATAAGCCAACAATCAATATCCATTCAGTTTTGTTAAATAATTTAAAATGGGCCAGCATTTCAAAATTATTCAGCATTTTACTATACCATCTGTTTATGAAGCCAAAACTGCTTCTAACCATTTTGCTATTTTTTTCGCTGCCATTGCTGGCACAGGAATATCGTATTCGTGGAAAGATCGCCAATACAAAACTGGAACCGCTTGCACTGGTTAGCATAGAAGTTAAGGATACAAAAATCGGCACTACCACTAAAAATGATGGAACATTTGAGCTTTCGCTCGAAGAAGGCATGTACGATCTAATCATTACCATGCTTGGTTATAAGTCACAGGTCATCAATATTATTGTAAAGAAAGCGCCGTATGTTTTGAATGTGATCATGGAAGAAGACGAAGGCAAAGCTTTGTCGGCAGTGGTTGTAAAGGGAAAATCGAAAGACTGGTCGGAACAGGTGATCAGGAATGTGATCAGTCAAAAGCAAAAGATCATTGATGCTGTAGGTGATTACAGTTGCGATGTGTACATAAAGGCTACGCAAATGGATTCGTCAGGCAGGAAGCAAAGAAAGCCGATTGATACTTCAAGAAAAATTAGTGTGGCAGATGCTGAGTTGTATAAAATGGCAATGGCTGAAGTGGCGCTCACACTTGATCGCAAAGCAACAGGGCAAATAAAAGAAGAACGTACGGGCATAAAGAAAATCGGCACTATTCAAAGCCTGTTCTTTCTCTCGAATACAGAAGGTGATTTCAATTTTTATAACAATCTGGTAAGAACTCCGGCCATATCATCAGTCCCTTTTTTATCTCCCATCAGTTATAGCGGTTTAATGGCTTATCGTTTTAAATTATTGAGAACAGAAATTGTAAATGGGAAAAAAGTTTACACCATAAGTGTGAAGCCAAGAAAGGTAAGTAATGCAACAGTCGAAGGCGAAGTAAGGATCATTGACAGTTTGTGGGTAATTCTGAATACAAAATTTCGCTTTCCTTCTTATCATCTTCCCGAATATGATTTTTTTGAAGTGCAGCAGCAATACGGATTTATTAACAACACGGCATGGATGATCACAAGGCAGCAGTTCACCTATTTTTCAAAAACAAACCGCTCCAAATTATCGGGACAAACAATTGCTACCTACAAGAACTTTGAACTGAATAAGCAATTTGATAAAAAATATTTTGGTGTGGAACTGAGTTCAACAACGCAGGAAGCCTACGAAAAAGACAGCAGTTTTTGGAACACTGCACGAACAGAACCTTTAACACCAAAAGAGTTCCGGTTCATTCAATTCAGGGACAGTCTTTACAGGGCTACTCACACAAAAGCATATCTCGATTCTTTGGATGAACGTATCAACCGCATTACGTGGAAAAATCTTTTGTTCACAGGCCAGAGCTTTCACAACCATGAAAAAGAAAAGAACTGGTATCTTCCTCCTATTCCTTCCCTGTATAACCCATTCCAGTTTGGTGGCAGCCGTATTAATCTTTCTGCCTTTCACAGTAAAATCTATAAATCAAGAAAGAACATTTCAGTTTATGCGGACCTCAGTTATGGTCTTCGCAACCATGATGTCAATGGGTTTGTTCGTTTTTCAAGGATGTACAATCCTTTCAACAGGGGCTATTACATGATTGAAGCAGGAAGAAGGTTCGAACACATTTTTGATGGCGATGCTTGGATCAATATGCTGAAGCGAAGCAATGTTTATCTTGCCAACTCTTTGAAGGTTGATCATGGTTTGGAAATTATCAATGGACTAAGGCTTTCGACCATTGCTGAAATTGGTATCCGGCGATCGGTCCGCGATTATAAAACCAATTCGCAAGTT
>JAICTW010000484.1 GCA_025936195.1 Flavisolibacter sp. | reverse complement strand
CTTCGCCTGTCTTTAACTGCTTTAAAAAATCGTCAATTAACTGTTGTTTCTGTTCCATAAACTGTGGTTTTAAAATTAAAAAAATAGTTGGGGTTGCAACCCCAACTATTTTTTACTTACACAGTTTGTGAAACAGTGCTTCTACACACAATTTATAATTCTGCTGCTGAGTCGCAATGACAGTTGTGAAATGATGAATCAACAATGAACATTCATTATCTTCTCACCCAAACCAACCATTCCCAGGCCTCCATTTCAAAACTTTTTTGACGGGTAAAATCATTCTCTCTCTTGATAAACACTTCTCTACATTTTCCCTCCACCCATTTTTCCAGAATATCAAAGCGAACATGATGATCGGATAAATTCAGAATGGTGATCACTTCATTGTCTCCCTTCTTTCTCAAATAAGCAAACACATTGGCATCGCAGGAAGTATGCAATGGGAACACTTCACTGTTGGCGTTCAATGCAGGCTGCGTATGATGAAGATGTAAAAGCGTTTGATAAAATTGATGCAGCTCGCAATGCTTCCATTCAATTACATCTTTGTCAAAAAACTTCAACATTTCTTTATTGGGCAATTCCTGTCCGGTATAGATTAATGGAATGCCCGGCCAGGTGCAACTGTGTACGGCCAATGCTTTTGCTGCGTCGCCATATTTATCGTACTCCGTTCCATTCCAGCTATTCTCGTCGTGATTGGACGTAAACCAGGCTTTAATTCCGGGAGCCGTTTCATAATCATCCAAAACTTTAATCAGCTCTTTCAATGGTTGTTTCTTTTTGTACCATTCTTCTGTTTTATGCATCCAAGTCCAGGCATAGGCCGCATCAAAAACCTGCATGTATTCTGGATGTTCTAAAGCATCAGATTCGGCTAACCAGAACAAGGGTTTTATCTGATTCAATTGCGGAATGGCTTCTTTCCAAAAATCCAACGGCACCCAAAAAGCAAGATCGCAACGATAACCGTCAATATCACATTCCTTCACCCAAAACTTCATGGCTTCAATCATGGCCTTTCGCATTTCCGTTTTGGTAAAATCCAGTTCTATAATATCATCCATTCCCGATGCTCTTTTGAAGCTGCCGTCGGCTTCTCTTTCAAACCAGTGGGGATGCTCTTTTGTCCATACATGATCCCAGCCGGTGTGATTGGCAACCCAGTCAATGATCACTTTGAATCCCGTTTTATGCGCATCATCAACGAGCTTTTGAAAATCCTTCAGCGTACCAAATTCAGGATTGACAGCAACATAATCGGAGCAGGCATAATAGCTTCCTAAGGTTCCTTTTTTTTCTTTTTGCGAAATGGGAGTAATGGGCATGAACCAAAGTGTTTGCACACCCATATCTTTTAATCGTTGTAAATGTTTTTCAAAAGCTTCAAAGGTTCCTTCTTTAGTATATTGACGAAGGTTCACTTCATAAATGTTGGTGTTATAGATCCACTCTTTCGAATTCATGTCACTAAGCTAAGAGATAAAGGTTTGAAAAAGAGAAAAGGATGGAATGCAATTTTTGTTTACGATGGAGATTACATTTATACAATATGGATCTGCGTTGATAAGTATTTTGACATGAAATATTAATGGCTTCAATGCAAACTCAATTGATTAATGGAAGGAATTTAAAAATTAGGAACAGCAGCCGAAGAAATTTTGAGCTTCGCAAATGCCGAATAGAAATAGGGAACGTACAAGTGAGTGACACAACAAAAGACGATAGTAGCAGTGTAGACTGCCAGTTAAAAATCACCAAACACAAAACATCGCTGGCTTATTGAAGGAACTTGCAAAATCAATTCTTTCCATTTGCATTGTCATGCTTGTCTGCCCCAAATTCATTTTATCCCATTGCCGAAGTTACCAATCTTCTCTCCCATTCCTGGTGTTTTCTTTGTTTTTTCTTCGTTACCCGTTTTGAAAAAGCCTGTATGGCAACAGCAGCTATTGCAGCGCCGGCAACATACAATCCCACCGTCATTAATTTGGTTGCCACAGTACGGCTGCTATGCTTTTCTTCCAATCCAAAAGTACCCGGCAAAACCACAGCACCAATGCCTGCAGCCAAACCTAACAACGAACTTCTGAGCCAAAGGCTTTTTTCTTTGCCTATTCCGGCTATTGAATAGTAAAGTGAATTGGCAATCAGGTCGCCTGTCAATGCCAGGGCAAACAGTTGGGTTTGCGTCGGAGCTTTCATTCCGGCAGCATTCAATCCTTTCGAAATAGCATCCATTCCCAAAAGGTCCATCCGCGGAGCTTCGGGAACAATTCGTTTAACAGATTCGTGGATGAGCGTAACGGCGGCAGCACCGGCAAGCCCTCCACCAAAAGCGGCTATCGGTTTCATCTATCTATGATTTCTATACTTGCTTAAAAAATTGTACCAGAGCTAACGAATAACAACAGAGCCCAGCTTTTTGGAAAGCTCCATTTCCATTTGCTTGAGATGTTGATGCGTTAAAAACAAAGTGGCCTGTTGGGAAGGATCTGCCTTTTCAAGATCGGATTGATTTTGTAAAAGCAGGCGCTTGATCTTGCGAAGCTTTAGATAATTGATGGCCGATTCCACTTCTCCAAGTGTATTATCCTTGCCTATGTTGAGATAACTCATCAACATATTTTCATTTTCTCGTTTCAATGTGTTGAGAAAGCTTTTATAGTCCTGCTCAAAAAGAGATTTTTGATAACCTGTGGACTGACTAAGCTCCCGTTTCCAGTGAATGCTTTCTTCGTAAGGAAACTCCAGCAAGGAAACAGCTAAAGTGCTGAGATTTTGATCGGGGTGATACACAAAATAATTTTTGTCCGGCGTATAATGTGCGGATAACTGTTGCTTGTATTCATCAATCATTTTCAGTACCGCCTGATTGTCTATTAAATCATCTTCGGGCAATTCGGCAAGAACGTGTTCGGCAATTAGTTCGTGATCGTTCCATTTGCGTGTGCCGTATTCCAAAAGAATGCGGGCAATTTCCCTTTCCTGCAAATCATCACGGAAAAGAAGGTTGAAGGTTTGATCATCGTAATTGGTTTCTTCTGCCTTTCTAACATTTTCTTCAAAATGCTTTGCTTCTTCAAAAGGCATTTTGTTTTCCTGAAGCGAAATGCGGTTGCGAATGAATTTATTAACGAGAGAAGTAAAACCCGTTTCATCAATATTTAAAATTTGCGAACACTGGCGGATGTAATCCTGCTGTTTGGTGAAATCTTCTGCTTTATCAATTTTGGAAATGGTTTCCGCAATTTGGTTCACCACTTCCGATTTTTTGTTGGCATCGGCACCTGCATCTTTCAATGAAACTTCCAATTGAAAAAGAACGAAATCTTT
>JAICTW010000140.1 GCA_025936195.1 Flavisolibacter sp. | reverse complement strand
GAATCAAAAGCAAGAATACCTTATTCTATTTCTTCTGTTCAAACCAATGGTGCATGGGACCGCAGTTTTGAAACACCGGCTTCATACTTGCAGGGCAAAGTTGCAGGACTGAATGCGGTTCGTCGTTCGGGAACTCCCAATATGGGTGCTAATCTTTTTCTGCGTGGTTATAATTCTCTGTATGCAACCAACCAACCCCTTATTGTTGTAGATGGTGTAATTTATGATAACACAGAATATGGAACTTCTCTCATTTCGGGCCGCTACACCGATCCTCTTTCTTTCATTGATGTAAGAGATATAGATAACATCACAGTCATTAAAGATGGCACTTCTACTTATGGAACGAAAGCTGCCAACGGAGTGATCCTTATTACAACTGCACGTGCAAAGGAACTCGCTACACGTATTGATTTCAGCATAAATGGTGTGGTGAATTTTGCTCCAAAGGAAATTCCTGTGCTGAATGCAACTGATTACAGAATTTATCTTTCACAAGTTTTGCAAAGCAGCGGATTGACCAGTGCGCAGATACAGGCATTGTCTTACATGAATGATGATACAGGCAATCCTTCCTATTATCAATATCACAACAATACCGACTGGCAAAAAGAAGTTTTTAATAAGAGTTTCGGAAACAACTACTATCTGAAAGTTACAGGTGGTGATAATATTGCGAAATACGCCTTGTCTTTAGGCTATTTGAAAAATAAAAGCGTTATTAATAATTCTGATCTTGCCAGGTACAATGCCCGCTTTAATGCCGATCTTAATTTGAGTAAACGTTTAACCGCTGCAGCAGATCTCAGCTTAACGTTTAATGAACAGAATATGCGGGACCAGGGCCTTGCTCCAAATACAAGCCCTCTTTATTTATCTCTGGTTAAATCACCCCTTCTTATAGCAAATGAAGTAGGTGAAGCAGGAGTACGATCTCCGGCTTTTGCAGATGTGGATACATTTGGAATCAGTAATCCGCTTGCTGTAATCAATAATGGTATTGGCTTAAATAAAAATTATCGCTTCTTTGGCTCCATTGGTTTTAACTACAACATTTTAAAATCATTGAGTTTGCATTCCACTCTTGGAATGACCGTTGACAACATTCGCGAAACTTATTTTGTTCCTGGCAAAGGAGTGGTGATGGATACGCTGAGTCTTGGAGTACCAACCAACGAAAGCGGAAGCCAGGTAGAACGTTTGTTCAACTTATCTAATGACACAAGAGTTTCGTACAACAAAACATTCAACAGAATTCATGAATTCTCTGCCAACCTTGGATTTCGTTACATACAAAGTAAGAGTGAGCAGGACATAGGACAGGGATTTAGTTCCGCAACCGATGAATTGAAAAGTGTAAGTTTTGGTTTGGCTACACTCAGAAGAGTGGGAGGCAACCTGGGTGAGTGGAGATGGATCAACAATTATTTCAACGCTAACTATAGTTTGGCTGATAAATATTTTGCTTCTTTCAATCTGGCAGCAGATGGTTCTTCACGTTTCGGTACTGATGTTGACAAAGGCGCTTTGCACATTAGTGGAAACAGTTTTGCAATGCTTCCATCTTTTGCTGCGGCCTGGCTGGTTTCTTCGGAAAGCTTCATGAAAGGACTTTCATTTATTGAATTGCTGAAATTGCGGGCTTCTTATAGTGTCACAGGCAATGATGATATTGGAAACTATACCCATCGCCAATATTATGTATCGCAAAATTTCCTGGGCATAGAAGGTTTGGTCCGCGGTAATATCGGTAATGAACAATTGCAGTGGGAGAAGGTGAAAAAGTTCAATGCTGGTTTGGACCTTTCCCTGCTGAAAGAACGAGTCAATTTCAGTCTGGATTATTATCACGATGTTACCAGCCAGATGATCATCAATGAACCTACACCTACGGCATCCGGTTTCCTCTTTGCTGTAACTAACAGCGGTGGCATGAAGAATCATGGAATGGAAGCAGCCATAAATGTGAGAGTTATCAATAAGGCAAACCTTAAGTGGGATGTTGGCGCCACTGCAGCTTACAATATTAATAGAATTACAAAGCTTCCTGCTCCGATAGAAATTTCTTATGCGGGTGCCACTGTAATGGGCTTTGAAGGTGTTCCCAATTTATTCTGGGGTTATAAAACAAAAGGTGTTTATGCAACAGATGCAGAAGCAGCGCAGGACGGATATGCAGCACATACTGCAAACGGAACCTATCTTCCCTTCAAAGGCGGTGATGTTCGTTTTGTGGATATGAATGGAGACAAGATCATTGACGATAAGGACCTGACCTACATTGGTAATGCAAATCCTGATTATTTCGGATCATTTACTACACGATTGGAATGGAAGAAGTGGTCGCTCGACGCTTTGTTTACGTTCAAAAAAGGTGGCGATGTTTATAATTATATCCGTCGTCAGTTGGAATCAGTGTCGGGCTTTCAAAACCAAACGCTGGCTGTAAACAACAGTTGGAAAAATCAGGGAGATGTAACGGGCATTCCCAAAGCAACATGGGGCGACCCAATGGGAAACAGCCGTTTTTCTGATCGTTGGTTAGAAGACGGTTCCTACCTGCGTTTGAGAACTGCTACACTTTCATATAATCTTCCTTTGAACTCAGCGTTTTTCAAATACGCAGCGGTTTATGTAACCGGCAACAATTTATTTACGATCACAAAATATTTAGGATACGATCCTGAATTCAGCGCCAACGAAACTGTGTTTGCCCAGGGAATTGATATTGGGTTGGAACCACAATTCAGATCCGTACAATTAGGATTGAGAATTGGTTTGTAAAGCAAAATTTATCTCGTTCATGATCATAAAACAAACTATTCAGATGAAGTCTTTTAAGTGGATATTCTATGTTTTGATTGCTGCTGTTTTTATGATGGCCTCAGTCTCGTGTAAAAAAATATTAGATGTAAAGCCAAAGCAAACGCTTGATAAGGAACAAACCTATCGTAATGTATTTGATGCGGATGCTGCAGTTTGGGGAGTGTATGGCAAGTTCATGAACCTGGCGAAACAGTATGTTATTCTCAACGAACTGCGTGCCGACTTGTTGGAGTACACCAACAATGCCGACCAGTATCTGCGCCAGATCAGCACGCACACAGTAACTGAAGATAATCCTTACATTAATCCGCAACCTTTTTACGATGTCATTCTGAACTGCAACGATGTGCTGAAAAATTTTGATCAAATGTTGCAGGATAAAAAAATGAAACAGGACGAATATGCGCAACGCTATTCCGACATCCTTGCCATCCGTTCCTGGGTTTACCTTCAATTGGGCATTCATTATGGTTCCGTTCCTTATGTTACTGATGCTCTGGAGCAGGTGAGCGATTTGCATGATCAAACAAAATTTCCTAAAGTTTTATTTAAAGAACTGCTGTCCAAACTAATTGCTTCCATGGAAGCGGCTCCAACTTTGGAGGAATATCCTTCCTCTGTTTCACTCCGCACTTCCATTGACGGATATCCAACGACTAAGATGTTTATCAACAAGCATATCCTGATGGGAGAGCTTTACTTATGGAATGGAGATTATCAAAAAGCAGCTACACAGTACAAGCAGGTAATGGAGTTTGGCACCAACAATCCAAGCAGCCTGGATTTATTGGACCTTTATAAAATCCGCTATGCTGATGTAGCTAATAACAACGATATTGCTGTTGGCTATATTCGCTATCAGGAAACCAATCTTAACGCATTGGTTGATGACAATACAAAGGGCTGGCGTTCTATGTTCTACCTGCCAGTAAGTGACAGAAATCCCGCTGCGTGGGAATGGATATGGGCCTTGCCTTTCGACAAAGACTTTGCACCCAGAAATCCTTTCATTGATCTTTTTTCACCTGTGGGTGGAACTTACCAGTTAAAACCTTCGCAGGCAGCCATTGATAACTGGAACAGTCAAACGCAAAGAAATGGTTTCCCCTTTGATGCCCGCGGCATATTTACCTATCGTATTATTGGTGGACAACCGGTGGTCATGAAATATCTGTACAACTACATTAGTGCGGACGGCTTTCCATTACTTACAGTCAATGACCGCAATGGCAGTTGGTTTCTGTACCGTGCCGCTACCATGCATTTGCACTATGCCGAAGCAGCCAACCGCGATGGTCGTCACAGGCTTGCCTGGGCTCTGGTGAATAATGGCATCAACACCACTTTTGACGATCCTAATAATCCCGACAAAACGAACAGCCAGCAAACACATGATGCTCCTCCTTATGATTTCATGGCGCGAAGTGGTGGCGCTCCTGGTACTCCAACATTTACCGATCCATGGTATCGAGGCGCCGGCATTCGCGGACGGGCCTATTTGACAAACCTTCCGGTAGCGGGCGACAGTACTTTAGCAATAGAAGACATGATCATTAACGAAGGCGCTTTGGAAACTGCGTATGAAGGACACCGTTGGGGCGATCTGTTGCGGGTAGCCATAAGAAGAAATGATCCTTCCTATCTTGCTGATAAAGTTTATGCCAAGCTGCAGAAGGACGGTGTTCCTAATGCAGCGCAGGCGAGAGCTAAACTGATGGCAGGAGACTGGTACCTTCCTTTTAAATGGCAATAAGATTTTTAATTTCTAAAGAGAAGACGGATGGGAGCTATCCTTTCCGTCTTTTATATTAATGGGGAGAAAAGATTTCTTTAATTTATTTCATTTGATAAAATCTTTTTTAAGCAATGAAAATTTGGATGGCTCAACATACAAACAAGTCAAAGAAGTTGAAATCAAATTATTCATTGATTGTTTACTTACTTCTATTGCTTTGTATAATCAGCAGCGAGACAAATGCACAGTATCAAAATATTAAGAACGATATTTTTTGGAATACCAAGGACGGACTTCCCATTTACAGTCAGGGCGGTGGAGTTTTCAAATTCACCGATCCGGTTTCGGAAAGGATGAAATACTATTGGTACGGCGCTCATTATAAAGAAGCTGAAACCTATCGCAATGATCCTTCTATAACACAAAACGGAGTCCGCTTCGAATCTGTAACCTGTTATAGTTCTACGGATGCAGTCAATTGGACCTTCGAAGGAAATGTGTTGACAAAAGAAGAATTACTGAAGCACGAAGGAATGACCTGGGTAGGACGGTTGGGTGTAGCCTACATCAAGGAGTTGAATCAATATGCCTTGTTTGTGCAACATGGCAGAGGAGTATTGATCGCTGTTTCCGGTTCTCCAACCGGTCCGTTTACATGGCATCAAAAAATCAGTATGAAGGAAATGATTGGCACGCCTAACACAGGCGATCAAACTGTATTTACTGATGAGGAGAATGGCAAGTCATACTTAATTTATTCTTATGGCAGCGGAAGAAATAAAATCTATGTTTCCGAAATCGGTGTAAAAGATGGTAAGGTGAATTTGCTGGATTGTACAGAAGTTTACAGAGGCGAAGGCCGTGAGGGAAATTGTATGTTCAAATACAAAGGCATGTATTATATGTGTGCTTCCAATCTTTATGGATGGGATGCATCGTATGTGTATTACATGGTTGCCGATAATATCAGAGGACCTTATCTTCCAGAAAACAAAATGCTGGTGATGAAAGGCGTTGAAAATGATTATGCACATGTAACGCAAACAGGGTTTTTCTTTTCTGTAAAAGGAAGTAAAAAGGAGACGATTGTTTATTGTGGCGATCGTTGGGCCGATTTTGCAGGAAACGGTTTAGGATACAATCAATGGTTGCCGCTTTCATTTAATGATACCATCCCCTATTTCAATTCACTCAGTTCATGGAAGCTGAATGCAACTACAGGTGAATGGAAAATTGCTGAGGATAACAATTATGTAAAGAACGGCAGCTTTGAAGCCGACAGAAAATATATTCCCAGTTACGTAAAGCCTGTGCAAACTGAATTAACTGGTTGGACTACTACAGTGATGCAAGGCAACAAGATCAGTCTTGATAGCAATACTTCCCCTGTATTAAATCACAACAACAGCCAGGAAGAAAGAAAGATCGTTACCGGTGAAAGAAGTCTTAGTATCACTGACAAAGTTGACTTTAAAAGAAAGATTTCACAGCTAATCACTTCCACTCCTTATGTTGAATTAAAGAAAGGTTTTTACACGTTGACAACCAAGGTTAAGAATGCAGGGGGATTTTCCAAACTTGAAATGTATGCTGAAACCAACGGTAAGCGGCTAAGCTGCACCATAAAGGAAAATGCATTATGGACAACGATCAGCATTGATAAAATTCCTGTCAGGCGGGGGAGAATTGAAATTGGCTTTCTTGCAGAAGGTGTAAGCAATGCATCTTGTTATATAGATGATGTGACACTGACTAAAAACCCGTGATTGGTAACTTTCGTTGGTAAACGCAATGGAAAGAAGGATCACCCGCCACTGTCAAAACGATGGTGAGGCTTACGACTGAGTTTAATAAATTGACAATTCATTTTATCAGGATAGCTCAGGATGATTAGGGCTGTCAGGTGAAATACCTTAGAACCAACATCCTTTAAAAGAGCTGCTATATGAAAAGACAGACTGCTTTGCTGCGAAATGTTCTTACAACATTTTTGCTGCTCGCTTCTTTTGTTTCCTTCTCTCAAAACAATTTTACAGTAACAGGTAAAGTAACCGATGAAGCCAACAAACCGTTGGAAGGTGTAACGGTTGCCGTAAAGGGAACTGTTACTGCCGTTAGTACAGCAGCAGACGGCAGTTTCCAAATTGCAGTTCCGTCTGCAAAATCAACATTGGTGATAAGCCGTGTTGGTTACGAGCAACAGGAAATACAAGTTGGGAATAGCCGTCAGATTTCAATACCAATGAAAGCTGCTGCCAATT
>JAICTW010000662.1 GCA_025936195.1 Flavisolibacter sp. | reverse complement strand
TGCCGGCGTAATGATCAACGGAATGTTTGTAGGAAAAACAGAAACCGTCACCAATTATGATGGCAGCAACAGCCACGAGGAATCAGGCAAAGGTTCTTATGTAGAATTTGCCGGTGGCCTGTTCAAACATTTTGATGAAAAGAAAAGATGGATTGGAGAACTCTATGGCGGACTTGGATTGGGGACCGCCACAAATACTTATGAGGCCAATCAGGCTTCGAAGGTGGGAATTACCAAAATTTTTCTTCAGCCGGCAATGGGATATAAAACCTCTTATTTTGAATTTGTGCTGGTGCCCAGGATCAGCTTTGTAAATTGGAGAGTAAAGAAAGACGATCTATTGAACAGCAGCTCAACCTACGACTCACATGAGACGGATCTCATCAACATTCGCAATAAACCAAATTTTGTTTGTTTTGAACCTGCGTTTATTCTGAGAGCAGGAGGCGAGAATTTTAAAATACAGGGTGCTCTTTCCTTTTCCAACTTCAATAATGATTATTACGCTGTAGAAAACCTTAATGCCAGCATTGGTGTGTCCATTAATGTGAAACCAAAAAAGAAATAGCAGAGAAGAGGAAGTCCGTGCCCTTTCCTTAATTCATCAACTGATCAATCCTTAATTTTGCGCTTCTATTTAAAAGAAGTATGCAAACACCACACTTATCGGAGCAGGAATTGGTACGTCGCGAAAAATTAGAAGAGTTGAAAAAGATCGGCATTGACCCCTACCCTGCTGCCCTGTATCCTGTAAATAACTATTCCACCAAAATTAAAGCAAGCTTCAATGATGAAAATAAGGACGAGCTAAATGATGTTTGCCTTGCGGGAAGAATTATGAGCGTTCGCGACATGGGCAAGGCAAGCTTTGCTGTGTTGCAGGATTCGCACGGCCGCATTCAGATTTATGTTCGAAAAGATGATCTTACCAAAGATGGTGATTCAACACTGTATGATATTGTTTGGAAAAAGCTGTTGGACATTGGTGATTTTATTGGTGTAAGAGGATTTGTGTTCCGAACAAAAACCGGAGAAATCTCAGTTCATGTAAAAGAAGTGACCCTGCTTGGTAAATCACTTCGCCCCTTGCCTATTGTAAAAGAAGCAGAAGGACAAACCTTTGATGCCGTTACCGATCCGGAGTTCAAATACCGTCAGCGATATGCGGACCTGGTAATTAACCCTTCGGTAAAGGAAACCTTTGTGAAGCGTACCAAAATGATCAATTCCGTCCGTGAGTTTTTGAATGAACACGGCGCACTGGAAGTAGATACACCTGTTTTGCAAAGCATTCCCGGAGGAGCCGCTGCAAAGCCTTTCATTACACATCACAATGCATTGGATGTTCCTTTTTATTTGCGTATTGCCAACGAACTGTATTTAAAACGGCTGATCGTTGGAGGATTTGATTGGGTGTACGAGTTCAGCCGAAATTTCAGGAATGAAGGAATGGATAGAACACACAATCCGGAATTTACCATTCTTGAATTTTACACTGCTTACAAGGATTATTTGTGGATGATGAATGTGACGGAACGTTTGCTGGAAAAAGCGGCAATTGATGTTTGTGGTACAACTGATGTACAAGTGGGAGAAAAAAATATTTCCTTCAGAGCACCGTTCAAAAGAATTTCTATTTACGACGCCATCAAAGAACACACAGGCATTGATGTAAGTGAAATGAATGAAGAAGGTTTGCGTGAAGTGTGCCGTCAATTGAACATACATGCCGACAATACCATGGGCAAAGGAAAACTGATAGATGAAATTTTTGGTGAGATGTGTGAAGACCATTATGTGCAGCCAACTTTTATCATTGACTATCCTGTTGAAATGAGTCCGCTCACCAAGAAGCACCGCAGCAAAGCAGGGTTAGTAGAGCGTTTTGAATTGATCATTAACGGAAAAGAAATTGCCAATGCTTACAGTGAGTTGAATGATCCCATTGACCAGAGAGAACGCTTTGAAGAGCAGGTAAAATTAATGGAGCGTGGCGATGAAGAGGCCATGTATATTGATAATGATTTTTTAAGAGCATTGGAATATGGTATGCCACCAACTTCAGGTATTGGTATTGGAATAGATCGTTTGTGCATGTTGCTGACCAACCAGGCTTCGATACAGGATGTGTTGTTGTTTCCACAAATGAGGCCCGAGAAATTTGGTGATGAGCCGGAAATAAATGATGAACAGTGATCACCCAAAAAATCTGCAATAAAAAAGACGCCTTGATCGGGCGTCTTTTTTATTATAAAAGAATCTAAAAATTATTGAATCATGTAGGTGTAGTATCCTGAATTATTCAGGAAAAGAGAAACGGTATGAGTGCCAGCAGGAACAGAAAAGTTTTTGGCAGGATCACCGATATTATCGCCATTGACTACTAATTGTCCCGTTCCTCCGTTTTCTCCAAGATTAAGGCCCCAGTCATGGTTTGCTCTGAATTT
>JAICTW010000610.1 GCA_025936195.1 Flavisolibacter sp. | reverse complement strand
TTGGACTCGCAGGCGGAGGAACTGATGTCAGTCCCTATAGCGATTTATATGGCGGCGCTATTCTCAATGCACCCATTTCTCTCTATGCAAATGCAAGCAGTGAAGTTTTGCAGGAAAATAAAATTATTATTGAAGCCAACGATAGAAGTGAAACTGAAGAATTTGAGCTGGTAAATGAACTGCCCATCAATCGTCATTTGGATCTCTTGAAAGGAGTTTATAATTGTGTTGCCCGGGATTATGGAGTAATTAAAACAGGTTTCAAATTATCAACCTTTGTAGATGCACCGGCGGGCTCCGGATTGGGAACCTCTTCCACTTTGGTGGTTGCTATCATTGGTGCATTTGCAGAAATGTTGCGCCTGCCTCTTGGTGAATACGACATTGCTCACTATGCGTATGAAATTGAAAGAAAGTATTTGAATCTTGCCGGAGGAAAACAAGACCAGTACGCAGCAACCTTCGGTGGCGTGAACTTCATGGAATTTTATGAAGGTGATAAAGTGATCGTTAATCCTCTTCGTATTAAACAACAATATTTGTTTGAACTGGAAAATAACTTAGTGCTTTACTATACATCCACCAGCCGTGAATCAGCAAAAATTATCGAGCAGCAATCAAAAAATGTGGTTTCGAAAAAAGAACAATCCATTGAGGCCATGCACCAGTTGAAGCAACAATCGCAAATGTTGAAAGAAGCTTTGCTTAAGGGACGTCTAAATGAATTTGGTGAAATTTTGGATTATGGCTATCAGCAGAAAAAGAAAATGGCGGAAGGAATTTCCAATTCACTGATAGAAGAAATTTATGAAGAGGCAAAAGCATCCGGTGCAACGGGCGGCAAAATTTCTGGCGCCGGGGGCGGTGGCTTTATGACATTTTATTGTCCGGGCACAACAAAATACAAAGTCATCAAAGCCCTGGAAAAATTTGGCGGTCATCACCGCAATTATCAATTTGTAGAACACGGATTAAAAACATGGACACTGTAGGGGCATCCAGCGGCATGTCATAAAAAATCATAGACAACAAAATGCAAACAATAAAAAATATTATTCAGTCTTCCATTGATGTAAAGCAACAGGTTTTACAGGATGAAGAATTATTGGCAACAGTGCAAAAAGTGGTTGATGCAATGACCACTGCCTTAAACAATGGCAGAAGAATTTACTTCTGCGGCAATGGCGGAAGTGCTGCCGATGCACAACACCTGGCCGCAGAATTCTCCGGCAGATTTTATACTGACCGCAAAGCCCTGCCTGCAGAAGCCTTGCACTGCAATACTTCTTACATGACAGCTGTTGCCAATGATTACAGCTATGATGTGATCTATGCACGGTTGATTGATGGCATTGGCAACAAAGGCGATGTGCTGGTGGGACTTTCTACTTCAGGCAATTCCTCCAATATTGTAAAAGCGTTTGAGACCGCAAAAGAAAAAGGAATTACTACGGTTGGTTTTACAGGATTGAGTGGCGGTGCCATGAAAAGTCTTAGTGATTATCTGGTCAACGTTCCTTCAACCGACACGCCCCGCATACAGGAAAGTCATATCATGCTTGGGCATATCATCTGCCAGTTGGTGGAGGAGAAAATATTCCCCCTGTCCCCCTAAAGGGGAGACTTAGGTCGGAGAGTCTTTTTTATTTCAGCTAATCTTTACAGCAGTTAGTTTTCATTTATTGATCAAACGTTCTCTATTCTTATAAAGCTTTTTTGCTGTTTTGGCGTTTTAAAGCTTTCGCCATAACACTTCTATTCGGCACTGTTTAAGTTTTCTCACAATCGCAAACACTCACAAATAATCAGTTGCTTTGCAAAACTCTTCGAATATGATGAGTAGTGAAATTGATAAAGACAGGTCAAATCTAAGTTCCCCCACCGGCAGACAGGGGGCCGGCATCATCTTCATGGGCACACCCGAATTTGCCGTTGCATCTCTTAATGCACTGGTGAATGAAGGTTTCAATATTGTCGGTGTTGTTACAGCTCCTGATAAACCTGCAGGACGTGGAATGAGACCACAGGAAAGCGCTGTAAAAAAATATGCAATTGAAAAAGGACTGAAGATTTTACAACCGGAGAAATTAAAAAACCCGCAATTTTTAGAAGATCTGCGATCATTGAAGGCTGATGTACAAATTGTGGTTGCTTTCAGAATGTTGCCCGAAGCAGTTTGGAATATGCCCCCAATGGGAACCATCAATGTTCATGCATCTTTGCTTCCGCAATATCGCGGAGCTGCACCCATCAATTGGGCTATTATCAATGGAGAAAGAGAAACAGGTGTCACTACATTCAAACTAAAACACGAAATTGATACCGGAGATATTTTGTTGCAGGAAAAAATACCGATTGCAGAAAACGAAACCGCCGGTGAACTGCACGATCAATTGAAAGAACTGGGTGCTCAGGTTTTAGTAAAAACAATCAAAGGGCTGGAAGATGGTAGTTTGAAAGAAATGCCACAGAGTGCAATGGTCAATAGCCCAATGGAAAATTCTGAAGATTCAAATGCTCATACGCTAAAACATGCACCAAAAATTTTTACGGAAACCTGTAAGATTGATTGGAATAAATCCGTTGACGAAGTGCATAATTTAATTCGCGGCCTCTCTCCTTTTCCTGGAGCCTTTACTTATTTGAATGGAAAGCTGCTGAAGATTTATCGAAGTGCAAAAGAATACAAGCAGCCTTCAATTGCTGCCGGAGAATTGGAG
>JAICTW010000227.1 GCA_025936195.1 Flavisolibacter sp. | reverse complement strand
TTTCAAAACACCATGATGCGTGCAAGATATTCTTCTATTCCTGTTGTGGTAGCGCCTCATGGTCTGGCATTGGGCGGCGGCTGCGAGCTGAGTTTGCACAGCGATAAAGTTTGTGCGGCTGCGGAAACCTATACGGGCCTGGTTGAATTAGGTGTGGGAATAATTCCCGGCGGTGGCGGCACCAAAGAATTTGTGTTAAGAGCATCCGATGAAATGCACGAAGACGAACCCGAAACCATCACGTTGAAAAATCGTTTTCTCACAATAGCGACGGCAAAAGTAGCTACATCGGCACCGGAAGCTTTTGAATTGGGCATTTATCGCAAAGGCCATGATGAAGTGGTGATGAACCAAAGCCGGAGAGTGACCGAAGCCAAACGTTCGGTAATTGAATTGGCAGACAGTGGTTATGTAACACCTGTTCAACGCAAAGATGTTCGTGTGCTTGGCCGCAGTGCATTGGGTACCTTGTATGCAGGCATTCATGGGATGTGGCGGGCCGGTTATGCTACCGATCATGATGTGACTGTGGCAAAAAAGCTTGCGTACGTAATGTGTGGTGGTGATCTTAGCGAACCTACATTGGTAAGCGAACAATATTTGCTGGATTTGGAAAGGGAAGCCTTTCTTTCACTTTGCGGAGAAAAGAAAACGCTGGAAAGAATTCAATCGGTGCTGAAAGGTGGAAAGCCGGTGAGGAATTAGGCCCCTGTCCGCCTAAAGGGAAGACTTAGGTCCGAGCTGCTTTTCTTGTTTTGATTATTTTTAAGCGGCTGGTTTTATTTTGTTTTACTGCTACTGTTTTCCACGGTTTTTAATTGTAAGAATTTAAATCATGCAGAGGAGAACACTGAGAGTTTTTCGAAGAATTTCCTTTGCTATCCTTGCTCCCGATAGTTATCGGATCTCTGTTCTCTTCACGGCAGTGGAAATTCGTTGAATAGAAATACAAGCATGAGATTTGCATAATTTAGAACGAAATGCCTCGCAAACTTCTTTTATATCGCTTACGAACCCTCATCGTTATTTCACTTATTTGGGTTTTATTCAGCCTTGTCTTTTATTTTAATTTGATACGTAATGGAAACGATTTGGGCGTGCATGTTTCTTTTTACCAGTTTGGATTTACATTCGGATTGATCGGTTTATTGATTGCGGGAGTTTTGATCTTTTACCTGAAGCCTGCTTTTTATCATCAGCCACTTTGGCTTTCGATAATTTTAAAACTGCTGATCACTTTTCTTTTATTTTTTGTGGTGGCTTTTGTTTTGCTGATGATCTATTTTTTGATCCATTACACTAAAAGTCTTGAGCATTATTTCAATAGCTTTTTTACCAAGTTGGTTTATACCAACACCTTTGTCAGTTTTATGATTGACATGGCTTTGATGACATTGATCTCAATCGTGTTGTTGGAAGTGACAGACAAATACGGGCCCGGAATGTTCTGGCTGATGTTAACCGGTGAATATCACAGGCCAAAAATTGAGAACCGCATTTTTATTTTTCTCGACATCAATGAGTCCACTTCCATTGCCGAAGCTCTTGGGCATGAGAAGTATTTCAGGATGATCCGGGATTTCTTTAATGACATAACGATCCCTGTTTTGGCAAATGATGGAGAAATCTATCAGTATGTTGGCGATGAAGTGTTGGTTACATGGCCAAACACTCCGGAAAATAAAATCAAAAGCTTGAAGTTTATTCGCAACACTTATTATTTATTGGAGAGATCAGGAAAACGGTATCGAAAAAAATACAATCATCTTCCTAAATTCAAGGCGGGGATTCATGCAGGTGAAGTAACCGCAGGCTTTGTGGGATTGATCAAAAAAGAATTGATCTATTCAGGTGACACAATGAACACAACCGCACGCATTCGCAGCATGTGTAATGACCTGAATGAATTGTATATTTTATCGGAGGATTTCATGAATAATTTTCATCAGCCTTATGGTTATTACATTGATAAGATAGGAACAATGGAACTAAAAGGAAGGACCGAACCTGTAAAATTATTTGCATTAAAATTTGATTGATGGGAGAAGCGGAGATCACAACCAATAAAATCATCATCATTCATTCACACATTATCACTTACGGAAATGCAGCGGATGACGTAATAACTGAACGTATTCGTGATGAAATTGAAACCATGTGGAATGAGCCGCAAGCGATCATTGCAATCCAGCATACTTCCTTTGAAATTGCTTTTCGCATCACTGCTGAAATGAAAAAAGAAATTTCAGAA
Organism: Flavisolibacter sp.; assembly: GCA_025936195.1. Next base: position 3,250 of record JAICTW010000227.1, on the reverse strand, counting down.
TTGGAAGTATTGCAAAACACCGATCCACGCATCAACTACTTCCGCATTGAAGAATATGTGAACGGGAACATTTCTTTCGTGGATGGACTGGGTTGTAACACCGGCCATTTTAAATTGGAAAATTTGTACGAAGGTTCCAGCACGGCTGCGCATGAATACGGTCATACATTGGGATTGGAACATCCGAAAGATCTGGACCTCCGTGGCAAAGGTGTTCCGGGCATTATGTATCCAAGAGGAACACTGGTGGATCCGCAGTTCCAATACGATCCTTCCAAACCTGCAGGAGTAACCGGTGGCACCATGCATCCAATGTATCGAAAAGTGTTTCAGCAGGATGTTGAAAATTTAAAGCTGCACCGACTTTCTTTTCACAACAACAGGGCGATAATAGGTGATTTCACGAATGTTTACCATTGGTCACATCAGTCATGATGTTGAAATAAAAATAGCCTTATTTTAAAGTGTTAAGAGCTTTTAGTCTTTTTAAAAGCTGTTCGCATATTCTAAAGAAATATTGCTAAAGGTTTTCAACAGCTACGGTGAATAAAAAGCTATGTGGATCTCTGTGGCTGTTCTCCTTGGTCGGGGGAGTTAAACGACGCGAGAGAGGCTACCGCATCTTCAATCGTTGGATACAGAAACTCAAATCCTTGTTTTCTAACTTTCTCTGAACTTACGGTTGCGCTTTTCAAGACTTCAACGCTCATTTCTCCTAACGCTATTTTCAATGCAAATGCAGGAATTTTTACGGGTAAATAAAATTTTTTTCGCTGCTGTGCAATTTCTAAAATCGTTTGTTGATTACTTACAGGGGTTGGACTTACTGCATTGTAAACACCTTGCCAGCTTTCGTTTTCAATGGCTTCCATATAAAGCCTGATTAAATCATCAATATGTATCCAACTCACTATTTGTTTTCCGCTGCCTAAAACAGCGGCAATGCCAAATTGTAATGGCTTTTTAAATTCTTTATAAGCACCGCCTTCATTGCTGAAAACAATTCCTGTTCTGAAGATCACCAGTCTTTTGTTCAATTCTTTTACTGGTTCAATAGCCTGCTCCCATTGCTGAACGGTAGTCGCCAGAAAATCATTGAAGGGAGGATCTGTTTCAACGAAGGGAAAGGCTCTCCCTTCTCCGCCAGGAGAAGGGTTGGGGATGAGGCGGTCAGGCCCATAATAACCAATAGCCGAAGAACTGATCACCGTCTGAACATGATTAGGAATTTCTTTCAATGCTTTCACCAGCAATGCTCCGCTTTTCACACGACTATCAACAATCTCTTTCTTTCTTTTTTTCGTCCATCTCTTTTCCGCAACATTAGCGCCTGCCAAATGAATAATGTAATCCGCTTTTTTGATGGCTTCTTCATCTATCGTTTGATCAGGAACGTTCCAGACTGCATAAGAAACTTTTTTTTCAGCAGATGAATTTTTATGTCTTGAAAGAATGATCACCTCATAATCTTTTTGCACCAACGCTTTTGTCAGTGCGGTTCCAATCAATCCTGTTCCGCCTGTAATAACAACTGTTGCCATATTCAATCCGCAAAGAAATGAAAAGAAGTTTGGTATGCAGAATAAAACCATTGGTATAATGAAGATTGCAAAACCAATTTCCGCCTATTATCTTCAGCCAAATTTTACCAACAATGAGTTCAGTCCTCACCATTAATGGTATCACCAAATATTACGGATCTATACGGGCATTGAACAATGTTTCCTTTGAAGTGCCGCAGGGAAGTGTGTTCGGCATTTTGGGACCCAATGGAAGTGGCAAGACCACTTTGCTCAGCATTGTCCTTGATGTATTGAAAGCTAACAATGGAAACTTTTTATGGTTCGGACATCCGGGTTCGCCGGAACAGAGAAAGAAAATAGGTTCACTGTTAGAAACGCCAAATTTTTATCATTACTTATCTGCTGTTGATAATTTGAAAGTGACGCAAAGCATTAGCAACAGAGGAAATGCGGAAGACATCAACAGGGTTTTGTCGAAAGTAAAATTGTATGAGCGACGTAAAAGCCGTTTCAAAACATACAGCCTTGGCATGAAGCAGCGACTGGCCATTGCAGCGGCTTTGTTAGGTGACCCTACAGTGTTGCTATTGGATGAACCTACCAATGGCCTCGACCCTGTAGGCATTGCAGAAATAAGAGAACTGATTGTCGAATTAAAAAATTCGGGGCACACTATTATCATGGCAAGCCATTTATTAGATGAAGTGGAAAAGGTTTGCACGCATGCGGCTATTTTGAAAACTGGCGATCTCATTACCACAGGTCCTGTTGAAGAAATATTGATGGATGAAGATGTAGTGGAAGTAAGCGCTGCTGATTTAAATGCTTTGGCCAATGTTCTTCAGCAATTGAGTAGTAATGTGAGGATTGACGGCACATCGAAAACCGTGCAGTTTTCGTTGCCAAAAGGGTCTGCCAGGTTAGATGAGATCAATAGCTTTTGTTTCAGTAAAGGCATTGTGCTTAATCATCTTTTGCTAAAGAAGAAACGTTTGGAGGCCCGCTTCTTTGAGTTGACCAACAATTAGGAACGTCAAACATCAAAGGCGGAGCCTGAAACCATGATACCGAAGTAGTTTAAGAATACACTTTGCAAGATTCAAAAATTATAATCAATGACAAGTCTTTTAAAAACCGAATGGCTTAAAATAAAAAAATATCCTGCGTTTTGGTGGATGACAGCGATTGTGGCGCTTACTTATCCCGGCATCAATTATTTGTTTTACCGGGGTTATGAAGGCATGGTGAATGGACAAAATCAAAAAGCTGCCATGGTAGCGAAAATGATCATCGGTAATCCATTTACCTTCCCCGAAGTGTGGCATACGGCTGCTTATGCTTCTTCTATTTTTGTTTTTATTCCATCCATTGTAGTCATCATGTTTATAACGAATGAATACACGTATAAAACGCACCGGCAAAACATTATTGACGGATGGAGCCGCAATCAATTTTTGCTTAGCAAATTGATTGATGTTTTGATTGTATCACTTTTGACCACTGCTGTTTTCTTCATCATTGCGCTGATCATTGGTTATATCAATATTAATGATGGAAGCACTAAGGTGTGGGAACAAAGTCATTACACGCTTCTCTTTTTTTTAGAAACATTCTCCCAACTTTCAATAGCTTTCCTCATAGCGTTTTTAACAAGGAAAGCTTTTATTGCTCTGGGTGTGTTTATTTTTTATAAAATTTTTGAAAAGATTTTGATGTTGATAGCGCTT
>JAICTW010000387.1 GCA_025936195.1 Flavisolibacter sp. | reverse complement strand
CCGTGCTTTCTAAAATATGCAGCTATGAATTAGTACCCATGCATCTGGGAATGATAAGATAAAACAACAGACAGCAAAATTGTCATTTCAGTTACAGAAAGGAAACGGGAAATAAATATCAAAGAGGTTCTTTCAACTTTATCATTGAGCGAATACCAACTTAAATGTCTAAAAATAATAAAAATGGAAAATAAGAACTATCACAGAACCATTGTGGTTAACGCTTCTGCAGAAGAGGCAATGAAAAAAATCAGCCAGATAAATTGTTGGTGGAAAAAAGATTTTTCGGGCAGCGCTGAAAAATTGAATGACAATTTTACTGTTCCTTTTACAGAACCTTCTTTTGTTGACTTCGTCGTCAGCGAATTTATGCCAGGCAAAAAAACAGTTTGGAAAGTGACCGATTGTTATTTACCCTGGTTTCAGGACAAAAAAGAATGGAACAATACCGAAGTGGTTTTTCAGCTTTCGGAAGAAAACGGAAAAACAAAAATTGACTTTACGCATATTGGCCTGGTGCCGGAAGTTGAATGTTATAGCGTTTGTGAAAAAGGATGGGATGGGCATGTAACCAAAAGCCTGGCAAGCTTTATTAATGAGGGGGAAGGCCGGCCTGAATAAAATAACATCAGCTCACCAGATCGTTAAGAAACTAAGGGAAAAATTTTATCGGTTATTATATGATTTAAAAATTATGGAGATTAAGCTAAGCTTCCTTTTAATATTCCTTTCTATAATAAATCTTACTGCATCCGGGCAACAGCCTCAGCAGATCAGGAATGTTTTTCAGAAATTTCAGCAAGGATATTCCGCAAGGGACACTTCATTGGTGAATGAATTTGTAAACGATTTATGCATCAAAGAAATTCAAATCATAGGCACTGGTGAAGAGGAATGGATACAGGGAATCGCAGCAGCAGAAAAATTTTTTAGTATTGATTGGGCTACGTGGCTTGATCTTGCAATAGATTCTTCACACATCAATTTATTCATACAGGACAACACTGCTTTTTTTACTGTGCCGGGCACAGCTTCCATTACCTTTCCCGATAAAGAAACTGCTTATCGTTTTGCCCTGAAGCAGCTTCAGCAAACTGTGGCAAAGGAAGAAACAGCACGCAATAAATTGTTGGCTTACACAAGCAATGCCTCCGACTTCATTCAGCGAATTGAAAGCGGAAGTTTGGACATGCATTACTCGATAAGGTTGTCGGGGTCTCTCGTAAAACAAAACGGCAAATGGCTTTTCGCTCAGCTTGTGTTTTCATTTCCTTATCCAATGGTAAGAAAATAACATTTCTTAATGGACTGAAGAAAACAATTTGCTTAGGTCTTATTTTCTTATCGCTAAAAGAATCGCAGATTGAAAACGTCTCAACAAGAAAATAGATACATGAATAATCATCATCCAACACCTGTTTATTGTGCAACCGTTCTTTATCCAAACAAAGAAGGTGCTTTTTTTGATTTCAATCTGTATGCTTACACACTAATACCGGAGTATGTAAAGATATTAGGCAACAATGTGGTAAAATTTGAAGTCCGTAAAGGCCTGGCAACTCCGGGTGCTTCATCGCCAAGCTTCGTGTGTATCGCAAATGTTTGGGTAACATCAGCAGAAGCGTTTGGCGCTTCAATGGCTGATCCGGAAATGAAAACATTAATGGAAAAAATCGCTTCCTTTACTGAAATACAACCTATACGGCAGTTTGACCAGATAATAGCTCCATGAAAAATGGTTAGAGAAAAAGAATAAATTTGGGTACTGTTTTTCATGTCATTAAAGCGCCGGGATATTGCCGTTATGCCTTCGCTAAACAATTATGTGGAGCGCATCTTTGTGTTTTACAGTGATGGACAGATGCCGGCAGATGATCTAAAGCTGATCATCCCGAATGGCCGGGTTAAATTAATCGTTCCTGTACGAAACAGCTTCTCAGGAAAGGTAGATGGCCAACGACATCTGCTCGGGGAAAACCGCATAATGCTGATCGGAGCAGATGATCTGCCCACGCTGGTTGAAATTCAAAAAAATGAAGCTGCCGCCAACATTACGATTGAGTTTAAGCCCGCCGGTGCTTACCGTTTTTTTTATCTCAACTATCGAAACATACGAAACAAAGCTTTTGCTTTTACCGACATCTTTGGGGCATCAACGCAATCTCTGGAAGATCGCCTGGCAAATGAACAAACAATAGCAAAAAAGATTGTTCTTCTTCAGGCTTTTTTATCCGCCAGTCTGGAGAAGCACGAAGGCGATCCTGTTTTTGATTATTCGGTACAAAAAATAAAAGATACTCATGGAAGCATCAGTCTCAAAGAATTGGAAAAGAAAACCGGATACACCTCACGCTGGCTTAATACAAAGTTCTCCGAAAAGATAGGCATGAGCCCTAAAAATTTCGCATCTATCTGCCGTTTTCAATCTTGCTACGCGTCGTTTACACAAAGCCCGCAGATGTTCTTAAAAGAGAAAGAATTTTATAATTATTTCTACGATCAAACTCATTTTATTAAAGACTTCAGGCGTTTTACCGGCCTGTCCCCATTGCAGCTTACAAAAGCAACCAATTGCTTTAAGGAAATTTTCTCGTCCTTCTGATTTCAATAACTTGCAGTACAGCCCATTCTGTCAATGCTATCTGTTTAAACTGAAACCCCGATCAACAGTAGCTATTCAACTCTGGAAACAGATCGCTATCAGCGTCACAGCCTTTTAACATATAGCCAATACAAAACCGCTCTGTAACGAGCGGTTCTTTATAAATGTGTCAAGCATTCTTCAATGTCCATGATGGCCCTCATCACCTGCATGTGAAATATAACCGAACAATCCATCCTCTTCATCTTTAGGTCCTGCAGTGAAATACAAAAGATTTGGATTGATTGGAGATGTTGATGGAGCAAAGCCAATTGCCCATAAACCATCAATTGTAATGGGTACGTTATGCATGCTCAATTGTCCAAGGAACATTCTATTCTTTTCACTGTATGCATTAATTCGGCCATCACCAAGGTTGCCAACCAGTATGGCAGGACCTGCATCATGGTCATCATCATCTCCAAAAAATGCAGCAGACGCCATTGCAACTCCCCAAGGTGCGTTTAATGTACCTCCGCTTGCAAAACGCCGTACCAACATTCCATTGGTTGTATAAACATCAACCACTCCAAGTCCGGCACCATGCTCCTCTTCACCATCGTCGCCCACCTTTGCATACGTTACATATAACTGGCTGCCCACGATCTGAATATTGAACGGTGAGTAATGTGCAGGCAGCTTCGGATCAGTAAAAGACATTCCGTTTACCGGCGCCCAGTTTTTGTCCCAAACATCAATATGTCCTGTAGCAAAATTAGCAGCATACAAATAGTTGTTTCCTCCAAAAGAAGCAAGCGTTAAACCAGTATAAGAGGCACCTGGAACTGCAGCTACACGAAAAGAATTATGTCCCCATGTCCCATTCCACGCGGCTACCACGCCATCATCACCAACAAAAATAAATCGTGCGGCCTGTGATGCTGATCCATTGCCGGAAGTAATTACAAACTCACCTGAATTCGGATTGAATACGATACCTGTTGGGCTTCCACCGGTAGCGTTTGTGGGAGAAGGAATGTTTACAGGATCAACTGCCGCAATGCGGTTGCCAATGCTGTCCATTACATCACTAACATGTCCCGCCTGTGAATTTACCCATGGAGTGCCCGTAGTACTCCACGCCAGTCCCCAGGCATTTTGTAAAGAAGGAAGAACATGCTCCGCACCGTAGCTGCTGTTGTTGGCGACAAGCATACGAACATTAAAATTTTTTAGCCCTTTTATTTTCGGCTCGTCCGATTTCTTACAACCGCTGAAAAAAAATAGAAATGCAAAAAATGCAAACAGAACAGAAAGCTTGGGAAAGCTGAAAGGTTTCCGGTACATACAATTTTATTTTAGGTTAAGAAATGAAGGAGCTGTCCGGGCCGGTAATTAGAT
>JAICTW010000136.1 GCA_025936195.1 Flavisolibacter sp. | reverse complement strand
GAACGGGGTATATCGATTCAATAAAAACCCGCTTAAAAAATGCACCGGCAGATACCAATTACATCGCTACGCTTTTGAACCTTGCCGATGCCATCGTGTTTGATCAAACCGATTCTGCCATGCTCTATACCAATGAGGCAATCCGTCTTTCCCAAAAACTAAAAACGCAAAAGAACCTTGCGCTTTCCTATAACCAGAAAGGCATTGTTTACTATGTAAAAGGCGATAACCTCAGTGCATTGGATTATTTTCAAAAAGCAATGAAAGAAGGAGCTTCTCTTCATAACAACAAACTGGATGGACGCATCTACAATAATATTGCTAACCTGTATAGCGATGTGAAGGAGTATGATAAAGCCTTGCAGTATTACGATAAACTGGTACGCTCCGCAAGAGAAGGAAAACTAAGTACTGATGAAACAATTGCATTGTACAACATAGGAACAGTTTACACAGACATGAGCAATTATGACAAAGCACTTGACAATTTTCAAAACAGCTTGTTTATTGCAGAAAAAGATAGCAACCTGAAACTCCTTCCCTTTATTCTCAGCGATATTGGTGTGGTCTATAATAAAAAACAAGACTACATCCATGCCCTTCCCTTCTTTGAAAAAGCCATCCGGTTTGCCACTACTTCCGGAAGTGAAAATTCAAAAGCACCGGCATTGGAAGGACTGGCTAAAATTTCTCTTTCTAAACATGATTACCAAAGGGCCAAACAATTTGCCCTGCAGTCATTAGCAATCTCAGAACAAATGAATGCAGTGGAATGGCTATCCGATGCATGGGAAACACTAAGTGAAGTGTACGGGGCGCAAAACAACAGTGCACAGGCACTGGCAGCCTATAAAAATCATATCCGCTTCAGGGACAGTTTATGGAATGATGAAAAAAGACATGAGCTGACCAGAAAGGAAATCAGTTTTGATTTTGAAAGAAAGGCAGCGCTGTTAAAATCAGAGAACGATCAAAAGCTGGCCTTTGTAAAACTAAGGGCCGAACGGGAACGAATCGTAAAAAATTCGATTGCCGCAGGTGCAGGCATTTTGATACTTGCCGCCATTGCAAGCTTTATTTTTTACAAGCGAAAACGCGATGCAGAGCAACAAAAAAAAGAAGCCGAATTTAAAGCACAGGTAAGCGATACCGAAATGAAAGTACTGCGCCTGCAAATGAATCCTCATTTCATTTTCAATTCACTCAATTCCATCAGCGACTATATGGCAAAACATGACATCAAAAAGGCCGACTGTTATCTAACCAGCTTTGCCAAAATAATGCGTTTGACATTGGAGCATTCCGAACAAAAAATGGTGAGCCTTGCGCAGGACCTTCATGCACTTGAATTATACATGCAACTGGAATCAGAAAGATTGAACAACAAATTCAGTTATGAAATCAAAGTTGATCCTGATATTGATGCTGATAATACTTTGGTCCCTCCAATGCTGTTGCAACCTTTTGTTGAAAACAGTATCTGGCACGGCATAGCTGCTAAACAGGGTGAAGGAAAAATTCTTGTTGAAATTAAAAGACAGGCAGAAATGATCAACTGCATTGTGGAAGACAATGGCATTGGCAGAAAGCAAACCGAAACTGCAGGCAACGAAAAAAAATCATTGGGAATGAAAATAACAAATGCCCGCATTGACATTTTAAATAAGCTCAAAAAATCAAAGGCGGCACTGGAGTTATTTGATCTTCCGCAAGGCCTGAGAGTCGAACTTAAACTTCCTTTAGAACTAAGCTTTTAACTCCATGCTTAAAGCCATTATCATAGACGATGAGCAGCACTGCATTGAACGGCTAAAAACTTTGCTTCAGGATTTTTGTGCAGGTTCAGTGAAGGTGACCGGAACCTTTCAATCTGTTGATGAAGGCGCAGCAGCCATAGAAAATTTGAAACCGGAACTTGTTTTTTTAGATGTGGAGTTAAACCGTCAAACCGGTTTTGATCTGCTTAGAAAATTGAAGCAGGTGGATTTTGAAATCATCTTTACCACTGCTTACGATAAATATGCTGTGCAGGCATTCAGGTTCAGCGCCATTGACTACCTGTTAAAGCCAATTGATGCCGGTGATTTGCAGCAGGCCGTTGATAAAGCCGGAAAGAAAAAACCTGCCGAGGAGATGCTGAAACGATTCGATTCCCTTCTGCATAATGTGACAGGTCAGCACGAAAGCAAAAAAATTATGGTTCCCACCTCAAAAGGATTTGAATTGCTGGAGTTGAGTGACATTATTCGTTGCGAAAGCAATATCAATTACACTATCCTTTTTTTAAAGAACCGGCAAAAAATAGTAGTGGCAAAAACACTTAAGGAATTTGAGGAACTGTTGGAGAGCTATCATTTTTACCGGGTGCATAATTCTCATTTGGTGAATCTCCATTGCATCAAGGCTTACAAAAAAGGCAGAGGAGGTGTTGTTGTTATGTCAGACAGTTCGGAGATAGAAGTCTCAACCAGAAGGAAAGAAGAGTTCTTAAGAAAATTGGGGCAACTTTGATTGAATTTGAAATTTGAATTAGTTATCATCAATACAACTTCGTTTCGATGAGTGTCCGCGTTAATCGCCAATTATCTAAACTAACTGATGCAGCACGCCTCGTAAACTAATTTTTTGATATAATCTCTCCACTTCCTCACACCTTCACATCCGGCAGTTTATATCCGTTATGATACTCCTTCATTAAATACTGCCTGTTCAATTTATCATCTGTAAATTTCCCGGCTGCTTTATCCCAAACTACTCTTTCGCCGCTGCGGAAACTGATATTACCCAGTTGCGCCACAGTAGCCACATTGGCGGCCGCTTCTACAGGGCAATGCAATTCATTCAGCTTGCGGGAACGCACAACCGAAATAAAATTCTCCCAGTGCTTATCCAAACCATTATCAGATGCTTTCACCAATGGCTTGCTTACTTTGTTCTTGCTATTCTTTTCTTCAATCACTTCCCAGCCACCGCGGTCCAATATCAAGGTTGCGTTATTGCCAATATAAGCAATGCCATGATCCCTTCCATAAGAGCCATTATCAATACCCATGGCATGGTCCCACACCAGATTGAAGTTATCAAACTCATACAAGGCGGTAAGTGTATCAGGTGTTTCCTGCGCCAGATCGGGATAGGCAAACTTTCCACCAAGTGATACCACCGTTTTGGGCGTGGAAGCTTTCATTCCCAACAATCCATAATCCAGCAAATGCACACCCCAGTCGGTCATTAGTCCACCGGCATAATCCCAAAACCAACGGAAATTAAAATGAAAGCGGCTGGCATTGAAAGGCTTTGTGGGTGCAGGTCCCAGCCATTGCCGGTAATCCACGCCGGCGGGAGGCGCCGTATCCGGAACAACAGGAGCAGGCCTCATCCATCCCTGGTAACACCAAACCTTTACAGTTCTTATGTTTCCCAACTGACCCGAGTAAACAAAATCCACAGCATCTTTAAAATGTTGTTGGCTGCGTTGCCATTGTCCCACCTGCACTGCACGATTGTATTTTCTTTGTGCAGCCATCATGGCCCGGCATTCACCAATCGAATTTCCAACAGGTTTTTCGCAATACACATCCTTACCCGCTGCACAGGCATCCATCATAATCAGTGCATGCCAGTGATCGGGAGTGCCGATGATCACTGCGTCTATATCTTTTTGATCAAGCAGCTTGCGGTAATCAGTATAGGTTTTCACTTTGGATGCGTCCACATTCAATTTGGTAAGATCGTTCATACGCTTGTCCAAAACATTTTTATCAACATCACAAAGAGCAACGAGGTTTACTCCGGGCAGTTTCAATGCCGATGTTACATCTGCCCAACCCATTCCATTGATGCCGATGGCACCAATATTGATTTGATCGGCAGGAGAAAACCGTTTTTTGAAAATGGCAAAAGCAGGAGTATTAAGGGCCGAGAGAGCAGTAGTACCTGCAACAACTAAAGATGTTTGTTTTAAGAATTGGCGGCGGCTGGACATGGGAAGAATTTTAGAAAAGGAAAGTAAGAAAAAATTAGTTCTTTACCATTGATTTCTAAATAAGAAAACCGGTGATGCTTCTGTCATCCCGACGAAGCAGTAGAATCATTAATCGTGTGCACAATCATTTTGCCGGAGAGGAATCTTTTTTACGGAGCTGTACTTACATCGGGAGGATATCCTTCAAGCAAAGTTTTATACATAGAGCATCCTCGCTCCTTCCGGATGAAGATGAATTTAAGTGATACGAAATTCTAAATAAAAGTTCCGAAACTCAAATGTTGAAAGAACACCTCCACTAAAGCAACTTCAACTTAATACTTCGAAAGCTGACCGCATTGCCATGGTCCTGCAGTAGAATATGACCTTGCGGAGCTTCGCCAAAATTCTTCCATACTTTGTATTTGCTGATGGCCACAAGATCACGGAACTCTTTTGAACCTCTTACATATTCCAGCACTTTCACTCCATTCAGATAGTGCTCCACTTTATTATCCGGATACACGATGATCCTCCCGACATTCCATTCACCAATGGGACGCAAAGAAGTGGAAGGCTTTTTAGCCGGGATCAGGTCATACAAAGAAGCAAGTGTTCTGTCACCATCTCTTCCCAATTTGGCATCGGGATGCAATGAGTCGTCGAGTACCTGGTATTCAAGTCCAATAGCAGAACCTTTGTTTTCTTCTGCAAGCGTAACAAAATATTTTACGCCGCTGTTGGCACCGGGAGTGAGCCTGAATTCGAAAGAAAGATCAAAAGCATGATACTCATTGTCCGTAACAATATCGCCTCCGTTGGTTGATTCCTCTCCTTTTAAAGCTTCGACATTCAGCGTTCCATTTTTGATGAACCATCCTTTTGAAGGAAAGCTGTTTTTATAAGCACCTGTCCATCCCTTCGTGGTTTTGCCATCAAACAATAATTTCCATCCGTTTCTTTTTTCGTAATCAATCAAACTATTAGGCACATGATTCACCACATAAATATTGTTGGGAAACAGCATTGGTTTGAATGCTGCCGTTTGAATTCGTATGTTCTTAAAATAAATTTTTTTATTCACCTGGTCTTCGCGGTTCACTGCATGCACCTGCAGTGCAATAAAACCTTTCGCATCAATCGTATCGGTCAAATAGGCACAGGCCATACCATTCACCCAGGTCTTCATTTCATTGCCCATACATTCAATTCTGAAATGATTGTAGTCATCCGGTTTATATACATTCTGTGCGCCTGCATTCAGGTCCATCGGATATAACCATTTTCTTCTTCCTTCATCATAAATACCACCGGTCCAACGGCGCGGTGAAGGATCTACTTCCACTTGTCTTCCATACACTTTTCCTTTTCCATTATTCGCTTTCGCATCAAAATGGCTTCTTGTTTGCACACCGGAATTGCCCTCTGAACTTTCCAATTTGATATCCAATTCTAAAATAAGATCTCCGTACTCTTTTTCTGTAGCCAAAAACGTATTGCCTGAATTCATCACTGTGGTTCCAACAATGGCTCCATCCTCAACAGAGAATTTTGCAGTGCCGGCTAGCACTTTCCATCCTTTGAGTGTTTTGCCATCGAAGAGATTATTCCATTGCTGGGCATGAATTGATTGCATCAGCAAAAGAGAAATGAGAAACAGCAGGCATCTGTATTTTTTCATTAGCCTAAATAACAACATCTTCTTTAATCAGCATCTTTTTTTTCAACAATAGTACTACTCATCACTATTCTCCTTAACCACATCTCTTCCAGATGAACACATACATTTATTGCGAAAGCCTTTAATTGTGCTTATTCATTTCTTTAATGTCGTTACTGCTTTAATCATCGCAAACTAAAATAAAAATAGGTTGAAGAACTTCTTACAATGGCTTCATGTTGTAAAGAAGACTTCAACCTATGATCATACCTTATCAACTCATGAACATCACTAAAGAGATTTCAGATATTCTACAAGATCCTGCTTTTCGGAAATGGTGAGATGTAAAGAAAACTGGCTGTCATAATGATCGACCACATCAAGATAAGTGGCAAATCTTCCGTCATGATAAAAACCTCCTTTTGACCGTGCAAACAATCCACCCAATGGTGGTGTACGGTACTTGCCTGTTGGAGAACGCTTCGCTTCAAAATCATCAATGCCAATTTCAGATGCAGAGCGAAGGCTGTTGTCGGTCATCAAATTACCGGAATGGCAGCTAACACATTTTGCCTTGGTTAAGAACAATGCCTTTCCTCTTCCTGCAGCAGCAGGATCAAAGCTTCCTGCGGGTGGCTTTGGCGCATCAATTGAATGCTGATAGGCACGCAATGCGGGCAATTTTGAAGTAATGAGATCAGGATTGTTCGTTACATCATAAAATTTATTTTCTACAGCAATCGGATATTTAGCAGGATCGTTCAAACGCGGATCTTTAAATGTTCCTTTACCATGCATTTCCAGATTACCTACAAATGCATTCCAGTAACTGATATCGCCCCAACCGGTATAGGTCGTCAGCTTCACTCCTTTTAATCCAAAGGCAGCAGGAATTAAATTAGCAGCCACACTTCCATCTGGTTTTAGTGCCTTGCCATCCATAAATAAGATTGCAGCAAATTTTCCAGGTCCCCATTTACTTAATACAGTCCTCAAAGTTGTTTCATCCACATGCAGAAGATCGGCAACAGGTTTTGCATTATCCGTTAACGAAATAATAGCGCCAACATTCAGATCGCGGTTTGGCCATCCATCAAGGCGTTTACCAATACCCGGTGCAAAAGAATTATCAACGTTTGAATGGCACGATGCACAGGTGATACCAATTGTTTTCAATTTGCCGGCATCATCAAAATTTGCTTTCACACCAACAACGGCATTTAATTTCAGCAAGGCAATTGTAGTGGCCGGATT
>JAICTW010000065.1 GCA_025936195.1 Flavisolibacter sp. | reverse complement strand
CAAATGATAAGGAGTGCCTTCTTTCCATTGTGTTTTGATACGTACTTCTTTATTGGACGTATCCATTGAAACAGAGAAAGCAACAGGAGTGAATACACTGTCAGTAGTTAGTTGCAATTTCATGGAATCAAAACTTTTCAACGGAACCGGGAAGGTCAAAACAAAATCGTTCAGAAGTTCCTGCTGCGCAGTAGTGCTTGGCGTAAAACGAAGCCTTCTGTCTGAAGCCGGAATTTTTTGAGAACCTCCAGTTGCTGCTGTATTGCCAGCGTTTCGATTGGCTTCACGGAATGCATACAATACCACCGAATCCGCTTCGCCGGCAACTACCGGCTTGTTGTTAAAAGCAAATAGCTGTGTGGGAGTTTGATATCTCCTGCTGATGGCAGCATCTCCAATGGCGTAAATGGCAAAGGTATCTTTTGGCAAATAATGAAAATGGAAATAGCCATTGCGGTCTAACCGCGTAACATACTGTGGTGTTTTTATTCTTACAGCCGTATCTCTTAAATCCTTATGAAGAACAACGATCAAAGTGGAATCTACTTCTCCATTCTCAGCTAATAAAACCCTTCCGGAAATTTCCAGCGAATCCAAATAAGAACCGGTTGAGAAAGCATAAACAAAATCCTTCACCGGATTGCCTTCCGTAATATCCACTATCGAGTTGGCGAAATTGATAACATAGGTTGTATTTGGATGCAGTGTGGTATCGTTGAATTTTATCGTAAGTACCCTGCCTTTTGTTGTAACAGTAGGAGGAGCTTCAAAAGCCGGCGTATAAAGAATAGTGTTGGGGTCTCTCGGATCGTCCAGGTCTTCATTGAAGGTTAAAATAATTCTGTCGCCTTTAAAATTAACTGAAGAATCTCTTGGATTGGCAGATACCAACACAGGAGGAATCGTATCTCTCGGTCCGCCGGAAGGCGGTATCATATTGGCACAGCCAACGGGAACACTCATCCAAAATGCAGTTGCCACCACCAAAACAAAAACCGAAGCAATAAGTCCCTTCCTCATGTACAACAAACTTACATTGTTTGGCAACAAAGTAAGATACAGGATTGTGAAGGCGATCTAAAAGTTATTGGAGTATGTGAAACAACTGTATAAAAAAACCGCTCCAGTGAGCGGTTTAAAATTCTTTCAACATGTTATTCTATCTGACACCCTCGGCAAAAAATTTATGGAAGTAGGGAATGGTCTCAATTCCTTTATAATAATTCTCCAGGTTGAATTTTTCATTGGGTGAATGCAGGTTATCATTATCCAAACCAAAGCCCATGAATACAATTTTGATTCCGAGTTCTTTTTCAAGGATCGAGCAAATAGGAATACTTCCACCGCCACGGACCGGGATTGGCGTTTTACCAAATGTGGTTTGAATGGCTTTGGCCGCAGCCTGGTAACCTTTGCTGTCAATTGGCGTCATGTACGCTTCGCCGCCATGGTGTTCAAATGCATGAACCGTAACAGAAGGCGGGGCTATTTTTTTAAAATGCGCCAGCAGCATGTCTGTGATCTTTCTTGAATTTTGATTAGGCACGAGGCGTGCAGAAATTTTTGCTGTTGCTTTGGAAGGCAAAACAGTTTTAGCACCTTCACCGGTATAACCGCCCCAAATACCATTCACCTCAATGGTAGGACGAATGCCCGTGCGTTCGTTAGTAGTATAGCCTTTTTCTCCCCACAGTTCTTTTACACCAAGATCCCTTTTATATTCTTCTTCATTGTATGGTGCTTTTGCCATCAGTTCTCTTTCTTCTTTCGTGGCTTCCACCACATCATCATAAAAGCCTGGAATGGTTACATGATTATTTTCGTCATGCAGTGAAGCGATCATTTTGCACAAAATAGTGATGGGATTGGCAACAGCACCGCCATAGGTCCCACTATGCAAATCCCTGTTTGCGCCGGTTACTTCCACTTCAATGTAAGACAGACCACGAACGCCAATATCCAGCGAAGGATTGTCCATGCTGATCATGGCACTGTCGGAAATTAAGATCACATCGGCTTTCAACAGGTCTTTATGTGCTGCAACAAACTTTCCTAAGTTGGGAGAACCTACTTCTTCTTCGCCTTCAATCAAAAATTTAATGTTCGTTTCCATGCTGTTTGTTTTCACCAAAGTTTCCATGGCCTTCACATGCATGTAAAACTGTCCTTTGTCATCAGCACTTCCCCTTGCATACACCTTTCCGTCTTTGATAACCGGATCAAAAGGACCACTATGCCAAAGTTCCAATGGTTCGGGAGGTTGTACATCATAATGCCCATACACCAATACCGTAGGCTTTTTAGGATCAATGATCTTTTCTCCATACACAACAGGATAACCGTCCGTGTCCATCACTTCCGCTTTGCCGGCACCGGAATCAATCAGCCGTTGCCTTACCAGTTCGGCGCATTTGCGCATATCTTCTTTACGTTCACTTTTAGCACTGATGGAGGGAATGCGAAGCAATTCGAGCATTTCATCTAAAAACCGCTGTTGGTTTTTCTCCTGATATTCTTTCCAGGCTGTTTGCATAATCTGATTGGTTTGATTAATTATTGGATTATAAAATTAAGCATATCAGCCGAGGCAAAGATTTATGGTTTTAAAATGAAGTGCATTCAAAAAAATTATGTTTCCTTTTTAAGAGAGCAGTTGAATTTTATTTATGAAAAGAATCAGTTTGAAAGATGATGAAGGTCATGTTCGCAGCGTGGCTTCGGGCATAAGTTTGCGCAAGAATAGAAAGATATTAATTGGTTTCTATTTTCATAGCAAGGGTGTAAACCGGATTTTTCAAAATCCGGTTTTTTTATTGACAATCTCTTATAAAGGTTTGTCCGGCTTGTTGCGTAGTGAAGTGGCCTTAAGTACGGCATCGCTGCCGAATTGGTTCTTAATATGGTCAACAGCTTTATACAATTCCAGCTTTTCTATTGCATCATCAAACAAATTGATCTGAATGGTCATGGGCACTAAGTGTGAAAAGCGAACACCAAGCAACCGGACTTTCTCTCCTTTCTTATATAATTTGCCGAAGAGGTCTTTCACTTTTGCAATAAGAATATGATCGAGCGCCGTGTAATCAATTACTTCCTGTTTTGAAACTGTTGTAAAATCGGCATAGCGCAATTTAACCGTAACACAGCCGGTCAGCTTTCCTTCTTCCCTGAGATCGTAGGCCGTTTCTTCTGTGAGCTTTACCAATTGCTTGTGCAAAAAATGGATGTCCGCAAAATCTTCATGAAAGGTATTTTCATGCGAGATGGATTTTTGTTCACTGTATTGTTCCACCGCAGAATCTGAAAGGCCGTATGATTTTTCCCAGAGTTTCTTTCCCCATTTTCCAAAATGATATTCCAGTTGATCAGCTGGTGTTTGGGCAATTTGCTCAATGGTGAAGATGCCAAGATTGTGCAATTGTATCTGGGTTTGTTTGCCCACTCCCGGGATTTTATCCACAGTTAAAGGCCACAAAAAATCTTTTTCTTTTCCTGGTAACACTTCCAAATAACCATTGGGCTTGGCTTCATTGGTTGCCATTTTGCTTACCAGCTTACTTGTTGATAAGCCATAGGAAATGGGCAGGCCAGTTTCGCGGATAACCTTTTCCCTCAGCTCCCTTGTGTATTGGCTCACTCCAAAAAAGCGGTCCATTCCGGTCATATCAATATAAAACTCATCAACAGAAGCTTTTTCATAAACAGGAACCGAGTCTGCAATGATCTGTGTTACCTGTCTTGAATAACTGCTATAATCATGATAACTGCCTTTTAAAAAAATGGCCTGGGGGCACAATCGCTTTGCGGTTAGTGCAGGCATGGCACTTTGAATACCATATTTTCTGGCTTCATAACTGCAGGCTGCAACAATGCCCCGTTGTCCATCGCCGCCAACAATAATGGGTTTGCCTTTTAAAGAAGGATTTTTTAACACCTCTACAGAAACAAAGAAGGCGTCAAGGTCAAAATGGGCAATATGTCGTACAGGTTCCGCCACAGTCAAATTTACTCTTCGGTAAGCATACTGTGGTCTGTATTTTGAATAGAATAAGCCGGAGCTACTTAAAACTTTGTTATGAAAAAATTCAAAAGCGAAGACTTGATCAATCAATTGCAAAGCGATGTAAAGCAAATTATTGCCGCAGCAGAGCATTTGCAAACCGCCGACCCTGTAAAGCTTAGCTACAGCCCTGCAGAGGGCGAATGGAGCGTGGCCCAGGTACTGGAACACTTAAATGCATACAACCGCCACTATTTGCCGCTAATTGAAAAATCAGTGGTACATATTTCAAAGGATACAAATTCCTGGTTTGTTCCTGGCTTTTGGGGTAACTATTTTACAAAAATGATGATGCCCAAAAATGTTTTTGATATCAAGAATAAAATGAAAACTGCAAAAACGTTTTCGCCGGATAAAAGCGCAAACGTGGAGGCTGTATTTAAAGAATTTTTTCAGCATCAAAATAAAATCCTGCAATTATTGGATGTGGCAAAAAGAAGAAATCTGAATACTATTCATATTCCCATCACCATCAGCAAATTGATACGGTTGAAACTGGGAGACTTGTTCCGCTTTTTAATTGCGCATGAACAACGTCACATGATACAGGCACGTAATGCTGTTAAAGCTGTAGGCGTTTCTACAGATAAATTTCCAGTAATCCTGGAGGCAGCGAGACTATGACCTGCTGATTTTTCTTATCAATTTTTCTGATCGTTTCTTCGTGAAGAGGAATGTAGGCTTCTTTGGAATTGAATTCAATTCTGCACAGAATTTGATGCGGCTGTTCAATCACTTCTAAAATTTTCCCAAGCACCTGCTCTCCTTCTACAACATCATAGCCAAGCAAATTAATTGGCGAAGTTTTGGCAGAGAATTTCTTGAATTCAGCTTCGGGAAGCCAAACTTCCTTTTGAGTTAATTTAATGGCTTGTTCGCGGTTGTTAATACCTTCGAGGTTTACATGAATCTCATCATCGTTTTTAATTTTGGTGCTTTCAATAAACCAGGGAATAAAATTTGCCTTTCCCTCCTCAATGAAAATAGCTTTCAATCCTTTTAAAGAAGTTTTCTTACCAAGATTGTGTTTCAGCACCAGTTCTCCTTTTAATCCAAACGTGGCAACAAGCTTTCCTATTTTAAAATATTCCGTCATGATGGACCAAAAATAAATCCATCTGCTTTATTTTATTTGCCATATACAAGTTGGACAAATTTGTTTGAGGAGTTTATTTCACGCTGAGGCGCAGAGGGAAGAGAGAAAATCCCTTCTTTGTTCTCTTTTCCTCTTTATGAAATAAATTTTGCGTCAAGAGTATCTTTAATTTTGAAGGTTACTCTTTTTTATAAGCTCAATGGTACCGGACCAGCAGCAAGATCGCTGATCTGATTTAGAAAAAATTCCATGTGGAATGGTTTGGGAAGAAACGCATCTGCGCCAAAAAGTGCAGCTCTTGAAGCATTGTAATCAAAGCCCGAGATGATCAGCACTTTAGGGATGCGGTAAACCGGCTGGTGTTTCAATTTCCAGCAAAGTTGCCGCCCGTCTTCGCCTTTGATATTGATGTCGAGGAGAACGAGATGAGGATCGAAGTAAACAATGAGTTCTTCGGCTTCGGCAAGGCTGATGGCTGTTTCTGTTTCATAGCCTTCCTGTTTTAATTTGCGTTCGAGGAGCATCAACAGATCAACGTCATCGTCAACAATGAGGATCCGTTTGGAAACCTCTTCTTTCATAGCACACATGTTCATTGGTGTTTGTGGTTAGCAAAACGGCCATGGTTTTTCATAACCGGTGTTTCACAGGAATGAACGGATCTTGGATATATTTTCAAAAGGATAGGATAGAAAGAAGTTGATTGATATTGGATTCGGTTTTTCTTTTGGATTTGGATTTTAAAAACTTACTGGACGGTTTTCGGATATTGGATACTGACTGAATTGAATCAATCAACTTCTGGTACAAAAGTATTCCGCTGCACTATGCAGAACAATAGAAGAAGTGACCGATTTTGCTGATATGGATTTTACTGAAATCAGTTGGATTGTGTAGAAAGACTACGGCGGAAAAATTCGTAAAATCACGAAGCCAATGAATAGCTGAACGTATTTTATAAGTGCAACAGTTTATCTTGCCATAAAATGGCCGAAGCAATACAACCTTTAGGAAGAACAATATTTGGTAACGCCGCCAATAAAGGAACTGTTCTATCCAAAGAAGAAGCAATAAAGCTTTTGAATGAATGGGTGGAAAATGATCGCTTACGCCTGCACATGAAACAGGTAGCCGCTGTAATGAAAGCATGGGCGTTGGAAATGGAACAGCTTCCCGAAGAAGAAGCTTACAAATGGTGGCTGGCCGGTTTGCTTCATGATGCGGATTGGGATAAATATCCGAATGAGCATTGCAGAATTATTGTTGAAGAACTGGAAAAAAGAAATATTGATCCGGATGTAATTCATTGCATTGCCTCGCACGGCCCAAGGCATTTTGGAGTGGAACCGGAAAATAAAATGGATAGAATGATCTATGCATTTGATGAACTCTCAGGTTTTGTCCACGCCTCGGCATTGATTCGCCCAACCCGCTATGAAGGAATGGATGTAAAAAGTGTACTGAAGAAATTGAAGACGCCTTCTTTTGCCGCACAGGTAAGCCGTGAAGATATTAACGATGCCGTTTCGCGAATTAATGTACCGCTGGAAGAGCTGATTGCATTTGTAATTGAACATCAAAAAAACGTGGTATAAAGAAAAGGCAACTGTTTCCAGTTGCCCTTTCCTTTTCAGAAGAAACTTCTCATGTGCATTTACGTAAATGTAATTTGTTTTTGTCTTTCAAAAAAATAAGATCCATTCAGCAGAACAAAGCACATAACACAATTGAACTATCGTCCTTCTCAATCAATAAAAAGATCAGTCATTAAATTTTGTTGCAGGTTCACCGCATATTTTTCAAAATCGGAGATTCCTTCTTTTTTCAACACTTCTTCATCAATGAAAAAGTTTCCTTTACATTCAGTTGACGATTGTTTTAAAATATGAAAAGCCGCATCGGCAACAATTTCCGGTGTTCGGCTCATTTGTGTCAGGGCATCTCCTCCTAATAAATTCTGAACCGCTGCTGTAGCAATAGTTGTCTTGGGCCAGAGCGCATTGGCTGCAATTTTGTAACGCTTCAATTCTTCAGCCAAACCCAAAACAATCATGCTCATTCCATATTTACTGATGGTATAAGCCAAGTGCTGTGCAAACCATTTTGGATTCAAATTAATGGGAGGAGAAAGATTGAGTATGTGTGCATTTTCCGATTTTTTCAAATAAGGAATACAGGACCTGCACATAAAGAAAGTTCCTCTTACCTCAATATCCATCATCAGGTCAAAACGCTTGGGCTCGGTTTGTTCCGTTGGCGTTAAGCTGATGGCACTTGCATTGTTTATCAAAATGTCAATGCCGCCAAACGCTTCAATTGCCTTATTTACGGCAGCTTCAATTTGTTCTTCATTGCGAATATCACAGAATAAAGGCAATGCTTTTACTCCCAGCCTTTCAATTTCTTCGGCTGCCGTGTAAATAGTCCCTTCCAGTTTGGGATGCGGTTCGGTTGTTTTTGCAGCAATGACAATGTTGGCGCCTTCTTTTGCCAGACGCAAAGCAATAGCCTTTCCAATGCCGCGGCTTGCACCTGTAATGAAAACTGTTTTGTTTTTAAAACTCATAAGCAGTTGGTTCTTGATTAAAATTCGGCTTGTTTTGGTTTGGTTTGCATAATATCATCAATGCGTTGCAACAGTTCCGGACTTAATTTAGGATAAACTTCCAGTGCTTTTAGATTTTCCATGAGCTGTTGCTTTTTTGTAGCACCCAGAATGGCTGTAGTTACATTGGGATTGGAAATGCACCAGGCAATAGCCAAAGTAGCTAAGGATGTTCCCAATTCATTTGCCACTTCACTCAGCTTTCGAACTTTTGCCAGTTTATCTTCCACCATCATTTGGTTTTTCAACCAGTCAAAACCTTCTAAGGCAAAGCGGCTGTCCGCAGGAATTCCATTATTGTACTTTCCTGTCAGCAAACCTGAAGCCAGCGGACTCCAGATGGTGGTTCCCATGCCAACAGTTTTAAAAATCATCAGGAATTCATATTCCAGTTTGTGCCGTTCCAATAAATTGTATTGCGGTTGTTCTACGGAAGGGCCGATCAATCCGAATTGTGCAGCCGCACGATGTGCTTCCATGATTTCGGCTGCGCTCCATTCGCTGGTGCCCCAGTATAAAATTTTTCCCTGCTGCAATAAAATGTTCATCGTCCACACAACTTCTTCAATGGGCACATTTTTGTCGGGACGATGACAGAAATAAATATCCAAGTAATCTACCTGCAAACGTTGCAAAGCTTCATTACAGGCTTCCACCAAATGCTTTCGGCTTAATCCTGTTTGATTGGGTTTGTTCTCCTTTGCTCTCCATCCAAAAAAAACTTTACTGCTAACGAGGTAGGAAGTGCGGTCCCAATTCTTTTTCTTCAGCACACGGCCCATTAATTTTTCGCTTTCACCTCTTGCATATACTTCGGCATTATCAAAAAAATTAACTCCGTTGTCGTAGGCAATGCCCATCAATTCATCGGCAAGAGAATCATCTACCTGTTTATGAAAGGTAACCCAACTGCCATAAGATAACGCACTGAGCTGAAGTCCTGTTTTTCCCATTCTTCTGTATTCCATAATAAAAGATTTACGTTACAATCTGAACTTGAAAGTTATTGAGAAAT
>JAICTW010000574.1 GCA_025936195.1 Flavisolibacter sp. | reverse complement strand
TGCATTAATAAATTTCTATCCATACTCTCACGCGAGCAAAGATACGATTCCCCCTGTCCTCCTAAATGGGAGACTTAGGTTTGAAAGTATTTTCTTCTTCAGCCAGTTCTTTAATTGACGATTGTTTTTAGGGATGAAGCTTTCTTTTTTGTTTGAAAGAGTTCTTTAGAATGATGTTGAATAATGTAGTGATCTGCATTGCTACTTTCATCGCTTCTTGTGTCACTCACTTCAACGTTCAGAACTTTATTGAGCATTGTGTACGTGTCATTACAATATTCAACAGTCTTCTATTGGAAGTACTTCAGCGCCGCAAAGAGCACAAAGAAGGCGCAAAGTTCGCAGGGAGAATCTTCGCGTCCTTTGCTCCCGATAGCTATCGGGAAATGATAAGCGATAAGGACGTACAAGAGAGTCCTTCGACAATAGCTCGACGAACTCACTCACTATGACATTGCCCAGGATAAACTTGCAATAGAAAAAATTATTGCATCACAATAACTGCATTAAAAAAACGAACGGCTTTAAAGAAAACTCAGGAAACAAAAAGCATCTCCGACCTAAGTCTCTCCTTTAAGGAATAGCACCTACTCTCCCACTAAAAACACTGCATTCGCAAACATCAATTTTCCATTCTCCCAAAAACTGCGGAACAAAATATCATCAGCAAAATAGGTGACTGTTCCATTACCCATTTCCTGAACACCAAATAATAATCCGTCTTGGAATTGATCTTTTAATTTCGATCCTACAAAACCGGCAACAGGTTTGTCTTTCTTTAAAACGCCAACATTCCAACCGCCGTCTTTAATAAATTCATAAACATTATTATCCAGTTTCAGTGTGTAGTAGTGATCAGGATAACCAAAAGCCAACGGATTGGTATTGTCCAGTTCTACCCTAAAGATGGCGCCGGGAATAGAACTGGGAATAAAATCTCTTTCACGGTCTTCAAATTTTTTCAAAGGCTCGTAAATACCATTGGTATCGAGAGGTTCTTCTTTTTTTGATTTCAATCCCCAATCCAACAGAGAAAGCCGGGCAACCGCATTTTCAAAAGCAATCAAATGTCCACCATTGTTGATCCAGCTTTTCAATTGTTCTGTTTCGTTTTTATCACTCAGGAAACGGTAATGGCCATCAGGCAAAATCACCACATCATAATCATTCCAATTGATGCTGGCAGCATCACGTGCATTAATTAATGTTAGAGGATAATTGATAAGGTGTTCGAAATAAAACCATATTTCACCTGCGGAGGAAGCATTCACATCATCGCCGGTAAGCAAGGCTATTTTTCTTGCTTTTAAGGGACGTACTTTAGAACTTCCAAAATCATTTCCCTTATCCACAAAGCCCGAAGAAACAGAAGTCAGTTGCACATTGTTGGCTGTAGCCAGATCACGAACTGTTTTCCACAGATCGGGAATATATTCATTACTTGTTTTTAAAACCAATACAGAGCCGCGTTCAAAGGACTGTCCATTGGTTTGGAAAGGATTTTCATTGCAGCGAAGCTTAATTCCTTTTTGCAATAATTGTCCAACCAGTTTTACGGTGTTCATGCCATTCCAGCGAATCACATAAGCATAAGGATCTTTCAAACTATCACTTTCATATATCTCTGATAGCACTGGTCCAATTACTTCAATCTTTTGATTTGTGGCATAGGCTTTCAATCCATACGCATAAGGCAAGGCCCATGCAGTGATGTCGTACGCCAGACTATCAACGAAGTAAGTGTTTGGTTCGAAAAGAACCTTTACTAATGCACTTTTGGGTTGCAATGATGGAATAACAATATCGCTTGCCGCCACAGAAAAGGATTCTTCTTTTTTGGTATCATAATTAAATCCGCGATAAGAAGCCGAAGCTTTGCTTGTTCCATAGCGAATACTGTTCTCATTCAGCAACTTTAATAAGGACTGAATTTTTTCTGCATCATCAACATTGTATTTGATGACGTAAGATTTATAACTGCCCACTCCTGTTGTAACCGCATCATCATAAAACTTTTTGAATTCCGACAAAAGTTTGGATGCATTTTGGGAAGACACTTCAATAGTGCTTAACGAAGTAGTGAAGTGATGAATGGCCCTGTCAATAAGTGTCAACGTATCACCAATCGATGTTTGCACAGCCAATCCTCCCTGCGTATGGCCCGCCTGTTCATAGGTCATTCCAATGGCGCCATTGTACAAGGGATAGGTATCACCGTAAGCAGGATAGGTGAGATCAAATTCTTCTTTCGTAAAAAACAGCCAGCCTTTTTCATCAAAGTATTTGGCATTATTTCTTCCAACTGTATTTTGAAATTCTCTTTGCCATTTGGTGATGACCTCGTGATAAGGTTGTGCAGCCGGCGCAAAATAATAAGGTGCATTAATTCCCTGCTCATGAACATCAACATGCACCTGCGGCAACCAGTTTTGATATAAAGCCACTCTTGCCTGCGATTCTGTCTGTGTTTGCCATGCCCAGTCGCGGTTGAGATCAAAATTATAATGATTGGTCCTACCTCCCGGCCAGGGTTCATCGTGTTCTCTTGCATCCAAAGATGGATTCGGATTTTTTCCGACGATTGAATTAAACCAGTTCACATACCGGTCACGTCCATCCGGATTTAAGCAGGGATCAATAATGATCAATGTATTTTTCAACCATTGCTTTGTTTGTGCATTTTTTGGATCCACCAACGCATACAAGGTAAGCATGGAAGCTTCGGAAGAAGAAGCTTCATTGCCATGCACATTATAGCTTAGCCAGACAATGGCAGGATAATCATAATTGCCTGAGACGCTATTTCCTTCTCTTGCCAATGATAAATTATGCTGGCGGATATTCTCAAGATTATTGATATGTGCTTCTGATGAAACAT
>JAICTW010000314.1 GCA_025936195.1 Flavisolibacter sp. | reverse complement strand
TATCCCGAACGGATGTGCCGGCAAAACCCTGCTCTGCAAAAAGTTTTTCAGCGGCCTCCATTATTTGTATCTGCTTCTCGTTGTACTCCATATTCAACAAATGAGGGCGCAAAATTAAACAAACGTTTAATTAAAACAAACATTTAAAAAGAAAAAAATGCAAAAAAATAACAGCCGGGTTTACATCCTAAAACCGTTCATTTTAAAAGTGGAAAAACTTAATGTAGTAAGCGAACCATTATCGCTGGCTGGCAATCAGCAGGTTCAGATCGGTGTATTTTAAATTGAAACGTTCGCTTAAATAAAAATTCGTAAGCGCTCCTTTGAACATATAAATACCGCTGCGCAGATGGATTTGATGCCAAACCATTCTTTCAAATCCCCCATCTTCCCCAGCATTAAGCAATAAAGGCATCAGCACATTGCTGATGGCCTGTGAAGCGGTCCTTGCAAACCCGGAAGGAATATTAGGAACGCAATAATGGATCACTCCATATTTTTTATATACAGGATTTTCGTGCGTAGTAATTTCTGATGTTTCAAAACAGCCGCCGCGGTCAATGCTTACATCAATAACAACACTGCCGGTACGCATACTGCTCACCATTTCTTCGGTAACCACAATGGGTGTACGACCTGTTTGAGATCCTAGCGCACCAACGGCCACTTCACAGGTTTTTAGTTGTTTGGCGAGAAGTCTTGGTTCAATAACGGAAGTCCACAACCGTTGACCAATATTATTTTGAAGACGTTTTAAACGATAAACACTGTTATCAAAAACTTTTACAGAAGCGCCTAATGCCAGGGCCGCTCTGGCCGCATATTCACCAACAATGCCGGCGCCAATGATAATCACTTTTGTAGGAGCAATACCCGATATTCCACCCAGCAAAACACCTTTTCCATGATTGGATGAACTTAAATATTGCGCAGCAATCAGCATTACTGCACTGCCGGCAATTTCACTCATGCTGCGAACGATTGGATAGGTGCCGCTATCGTCTTTTAAATTTTCGAATGAAATAGCCGTGATCTTCTTATCCATCATCTTCTGCAGCAATTCGGCCTTCAATACACTAAGGTGAATGGGCGAAATGATCATTTGATTGAATTGCAGCAAAGGCAATTCTTCTTCAATCACCGGCGCACTCTTCACTAAAATGGGGGCTTTGTACACATCTTCGCGACCGTAAACAATTCTGGCTCCTGCTTCGCTGTAGTCCCTGTCGGCAAAATGCGAGGCTTCACCTGCATTGTGTTCAATCGTTACTTCATGGCCGTTGCTTACCAAAACACTTACGGCGTCTGGTGTTAATGCAATCCGGTTTTCCTGAAAAGCAACTTCTTTAGGAATTCCAATATGGAGTTGTGCTCCTTTTGGCTTAATATCAAGCGTTTCTTCTAAAGTCTCGTAACTAAAAGAGGTACTAACAAATGGTTTTTGTTGCGACATAATGCAGGGCCCATCAAATTGGCTACAAATTACGATTGTTCTTTGAAATACGTGAAGATTGAGTGCTGATGCGGGAAAGATGAAGTTTGCAATGGGCGTTTAGAAGCAAAAGGGTCATTGCAATGAAGAGGAAAATTATGATAGAAACTATGGATGAAAATGGGTAGCGCAATAAAAGAGGTGACTCGATGAGATAATGCTTTATTTATGAGCCAATCTGTTTTGCTACTATTGATCGCCTGTTGCGTCGCACTCTTGTACTGTTTGTAATTCTTATCATCACTTGCTAAGTTCACAATTGTTTTCACGCATTCACTTGATGCATGGTTTAAAATGCCGCTCCTACGGCGGTTTGAAAAGGAATTATGACCAATGTTCTATATCGCTCCTACGCAGCTTTACGCCTCTACTATTCTAAAGATTCAATTTTCATGATGAGTTTTGCATAGTGCTCAATAGAATTGTGGAACGCTGAAGTGAGTGACACAACGAAAGATGAAAGTAGCAATTCAGCTAAGCACACAATTATTCAATTATTTAAAGCACTGCTTATTTCAAATAAAAACCTATTTCAACTTTTAAGACGCAAACATTTGAATTAAACCAATCACTCTACGCCCAACTTTACCTCAACCCTTCTTTCATTTTCCGAAACAGGTGTAACGAAAACATGAATGGTATTTTCATCAAATAAACCCGGAGCTTTTTCGGGCCATTCTATCATGCAAATGGAACCGCTGAACACGCAGTCTTCCACACCGGCCTGCACTACTTCTTCTTCATCTTTCAAACGATAAAGATCAATGTGAAATATTTTTTCTGTTATTCCATTTTCAACAAAGGAATATTCATTAATGATCGAAAACGTGGGACTGCCGGTTACATCTTTTGTTCCTTTGTAATGGCAGAGAGCACCAATAATTGTTGTTTTGCCTGCGCCCATTTCGCCATGAAAAGCAAACAGTTTTGCATTTTTTACATAGCTCCAGAATTGAGCGGCAAAATTTTCGAGTTCATTCAATGAAACATCAAACTGCATTTTACAAACCTACATAAGGAGCAGGAAATTTACTGCAGTTACATTTTTTAATTGATGTATGAAAAAGATGAAGGGGTCTTTTGTAATAGAGAATTATCTTTAAAATTAACGCTGCTTTGCAACAAAGTTGAAAAGATAAACATTGTAAACATCAACTCAGTTTTTACTGTGCAGTACCTTTGCCGGTGAATTAATTTCATTGATAGAATGGAAAAAGTACAATGGAAAGTTGAAGGAATGCATTGCGCTAATTGCGCATTAACGGTCAATAAATACCTGCAGAAAAAAGGTGCAGCCAATATTACCGTGAATCCTATTGACGGCGATGTGAGTTTTGAAATCATTGAGGGCAATGGCAAACAGCAACTCGCAAAAGGAATAGAATCTTTAGGCTATAAAGTTCAGTCGGCAGAAAAAGAAAAAGAACAGAAAAGTTTTCTTTCTTTTTTATCGGATGATATTCACCGCTTCTGGTTTTGTTTGCCTTTTACATTGTTGCTAATGCTTCACATGTTTGGCATTCATGTTTCTTTTTTGATGAATGCATGGGTGCAATTAGCGCTTGCTTTGCCCGTGTATATTGCAGGTATGCTGTTCTTTGGCAAATCGGGTTTTAAAAGTTTGCGCAACCGCATGCCCAATATGGATGTACTGGTTACCATTGGTTCTTCGGCTGCATTTATTTACAGTTTGATTGGAACGATTTTCAATTTGGGTGAAGGTTATCTTTATTACGAAACCACAGCAACCATCATCACATTGGTTTCTCTTGGCGAATATTTGGAGCATGCTTCTGTTAAGTCCACACAAAAAGCATTAAAGGCTTTAGTGAAATCACAAAAGGTCATGGCCAACATGATCGCCTTTGATGATGAACATAAGGAAGTTATTTTCCCAATAGAAAACACGCAATTAAAAGTTGGCGATCTGGTATTGATCAGAACCGGTGAACAAGTTCCTGCCGATTGCAAGATTTTGTGGGGCGAAGCACATGTGAATGAAGCTTTGTTAACCGGGGAAAGTACTCCCATTCATAAAAAACAAAAGGATGCCATTGTTGGAGGAAGCATTGTTGAAGAAGGAAATTTGAAAGCGCAGGTAACTGCTGTTGGAAACGATACTGTTTTATCAAGCATCTTAAATCTTGTAAAAAAAGCGCAGGGCGAAAAACCTCCGGTTCAACAGATGGCTGATAAGATCAGCGCTGTTTTTGTTCCCACTGTTTTAAGCATTGCTGCTGTTGCTTTGATTGCCAACTGGATTGTCTTAGGCCAATTTACTCCCGCCCTTTTAAGAAGCATAGCTGTATTGGTAATTGCCTGTCCCTGTGCCATGGGATTGGCAACTCCGGCCGCTATTGCAGTGGGATTGGGAAGAGGAGCCCGGAACGGAATTCTTTTCCGCAATTCAAAAAGTCTGGAATTATTCAAAGACATCAAACAAGTGGTGTTTGATAAAACCGGAACACTCACTACAGGAAAATTTGAGATATCAAATTTCAAATCTCAAATCTCTGAGGATGAATTCAAGCGCATTGTGTATTCTTTGGAAAAATATTCAAATCATCCTTTGGCGAGAACTATTGCGGAGCAATGGAAAATAAAAAACCCGATTTATTGGAAAAATATTGAAGAAGTAAAAGGTAAAGGAATGATGGCAAGCGATGCTGACGGAAATACATATGCTTTGGGTTCTTACAAACTGGCTTCGGAGCTGACAACTGAAAACAATCACAATATTTACCTGATAAAGAATAATGAACTGATTGGATGGATTGATCTTGCCGATGAATTAAGGCCAGAAAGTAAAACCGTCGTTCAGTATCTCAAATCAAAAAATATTAAAACCATTTTGCTCAGCGGCGACCACTACGCAAAAACAAAACACCTTGCCGATGTTTTGGGAATTGAAGAAGTGATTGCAGAACAAACTCCGGAACAAAAACTGCAAAAGGTGGAAGAACTCACTAACCAACAACCCACCATCATGGTTGGTGATGGCATTAACGATGCGCCGGCACTGGCAAAGGCAACCATCGGCATTTCCATGAGCGAGGCATCACAACTGGCTATGCAAAGTGCTTCTGTTGTTTTAATGAG
>JAICTW010000023.1 GCA_025936195.1 Flavisolibacter sp. | reverse complement strand
TAATTCTCCATCCGATTCCTGTAATTTAAGTTCCTGTTCTTCCATCTTTCTAAAATCGAGGAGTTGATTCACTAAGTTCAACAGTCTTCTTGCATTGCGTTTGATCATCTGTAATTGGCCATACGTTTTTTCGTTTTGCTGAGCTAGTAAGGTATCAACCGGTCCAAGAATTAATGATATTGGTGTTCTGAATTCATGGCTTAAGTTGGTCAGGAATTTTATTTTTTGTCTGTCAAGTTCACGAATTCGTTCTGTTTCCTTTTGTTCCTGTTCAAGACGGAATTTATTCTTCCATTTCTGAATGCTTCTGTATCGCAGATAAAGAACAAGACTGATGGCCAGGCAAGCATATAATATGTAGGCGAATGTTGTTCTCCAAAACGGAGGATGTACATAGATCTTTATAGAAGCGCCTTCATTGTTCCAGAGGCCATCATTGTTTCTGGCTTTTACGCGAAACACATAAACACCAGGATCAAGATTGGTGTAAGAGGCCGTAGTGGAGTGACCAACGTAATTCCAATCTTTATCAAATCCTTCAAGTTTGTATGCATATTGGTTTTGTTCCGGCGAAGTATAGTTAAGCCCTACAAAACTTAAAGCAAAGTTTTGTTTGTAATCAAGATTGATTTCTTTAGCTATTGAAATATTTTCTTTGATCGGCCCACCAGGGGATGGGATTACGGATTGATTTGAAATCCGCAGATCGGTGATAAGCACTGGTGGAACATTGCAGGTTCTTGTCAAATACGCAGGATTAAAATAATTAAAGCCTTCAAGTCCGCCAAAAAATAACTCTCCGGATGATAAAACCAGCCCTGCGCCAACAACAAAATTGTTGTTTTGAATGCCATTATGATAATTGTAATTGCGGATCTTTCCAGTATTGCCATCAATGCTGCTTATCGCTTTGTTTGTACTTACCCAAATGAGACCTTTCTGATCTTCCAGAATTTTATAAACAGTGTTATTCTGCAGGCCATTGCTTTCTGAAAAACAAATAAATTTCCCGGTCTTCGGATTTAACTTCGCCACGCCGCCGCCAAAAGTTCCCGCCCAGATGTTTCCAAATGGGTCTTGATGTAAGGTCAGTACCTTATCATTAGGCAGGTTGCTGTTCCTGGTATTATAAATAATGAACTTGCCGGTGGATGGGTTCAAAACAGCCAAACCTCCTCCATGTGTTGCTATCCAGATATTTCCAAGCTTATCTTCCACTATATCCCTGATGTATCCGTTAAGCGGTAGTCTTTTATCGTTGGGAAGTTTTGGATTGGGTGTATACCTCGTAATCACTTTATACGCTCCATCAAAAACATCTATCCCATCGCCATTGGTTCCCACCCACAGATTGCCTTTGTGATCCGGTTTAATGCAAAAGATAAAGTTGGAATTTAAATCACTAATACCGGAGCCTTGTAGCAGTTGCCGGTAATTTCGGGTAATGGGATTGAATATAAACAGTCCGTCGCCATAGGTTCCCAGTATGAGTTGATTTTTTTTATCTTTAGTCAGGGTTAAAACTGAAACAGTATTATCAGAGCTTTTTCTTGCAGAGTGGAGGGTAAAGTGCTGAAATAGTCTTGTTTCACGATCGAACAAACTCAGGCCGTTACCACCTTCCGTTCCAACAAAAATCTTCCCGTTATCATCTTCCACAAACGAACTTACAACGGGCGTATTTAAGCCCTTCCCGTCAAAAACATTGCTTTTTACAAAACTGAAAAGATTAAGGTTTTTATCGTACTTGTTAACGCCCCCGCCATTCGTTCCAAACCAACAGATGCCTTGGTTATCAAGATAAATACACCGCCCCGAACGTGCTGTAAGGCTGTAGAAATTACGATTGTCAGCAGTGTATTTTTGAATCTGCCCTGTTTTGATATCCAGGATATTAATGCCGGCTTCTGTTGCAATCCAAAGCTTTTCTCCAACCACTGCAATGGAGCTAATCTCTTTATTGCTTAAACCTTTTGGGTCATTTTTATCTGAAGAATAATTAATGAACTGATTCGTGCTTTTTTTTAGCATACTTAAACCGTCATCTGTGCCAATCCAAATATTACCATCTTTGTCTTCCGCAATAGCTTTTACATCGTTACCGATCAAACTCAAAGGATCCAGACCGGAATGAAGAAACTGCGTGAGGGATTTGGTAGCTGGATCATATTGAAACAGACCATCAGCCGTTCCGATCCACATTAAATGTTTGCTGTCTTCGAGAAGACAATTTGCCGGTCCTTTCAAAGTAGTACCAGATTTTTTTGAAAGTGGAATATCAGAGGCATGCCTGGTTTTCGGATCTACAATATTTACTCCATTATAATGAGCTACCCAGATTTTACCCTGAAAGTCGCTGCAAACATCGAGGATAACATTGTTAGCTATTAAGCCCGGCTTTTCTCCTGATGGAAAATTAATGAAAGCATCTTTTTTCCGGTCATAAAGGCTTAATGAGCCGCCACTGGTAGCAACCCACAAATTTCCTGTCTCATCTTCATGAAGAGACAAGATTTCATTTGATTGCAGGCTTGAAGGATCGTTTGTTTTGTTGCGGTAAATTTTAAAATTGGTGCCGTCAAATTTATCCAGGCCATCTTCAGTGCCAAACCACATAAAGCCATAGCGATCTTTTAAAATATCGGGGACGGTATTTGAGGAGAGTCCGTCCTTAATAGTTAAGGACGTAAATTTTATCTCATCCTGGGAACTGGCAGACGAAATGATTCCCACGACGGATAAAATAAGCAGGATCGTTCTTTTAAAACTCATAACAGCAGCACAATTGATAAGTTAGCAGCTTTCGGGTATAGGATTTGGGACAGGGCCAATCAAAACTGAAGTTGCAAAAAATGCGCAATCGTTCACGCACTAACAATCGGCAACCGTAACTTTAAATTCTAAGTTTCTTAAACTCTACGCCGGCACCGTTCCCGGCATTCTGTATTTCTGACTGAAGGATTTTGCCATTTCGGTCTCAGTAAAGATAAACGTCTTTTATACATTTAAAGCAATACACTACAACAATTTACTAGTTCATCTACAATTTTTGAGTCGTGGAAACATTTGTTGTATAAGTTTCAACAAATAAGGTAGTTCTTGAATCCATACAGATATAGCTTTGGATTGAACTGCAAGAGAAATTAAAAGTCTTCCTGCAGAAATTGACTGATTTTAAAACCACTCATTAACTTAAAAGACTGCTGTATGAAACGAATAACCTAACTTTCCTATGCCAACTAAAGACACTGAAGCATTCTTTTCCAGTTTAATCACTTTTTAGAACGAGTGAATTTTATCGCCTGTTCTAAAGCAAAGTGATGAAAACATTAAACCGAATTCTTACCCCTCTGGTTTGCATTGCTTCAGCAATAAAACATTGCTTACACTGAGTTTAATTGTTTATTAAACTAAAACCTCCTTTTGCTATGTGGAAACAAAGCGATCAATTCTGCAGGGCTTTATGCTTTGCCTTGCTGCTATTTATTAGTGGCAGCCTTCTTGCTCAAACCCGGGTTACCGGAAAAGTTACAAATCAATCAGACAACCAGCCAATCGTTGGAGCCACCGTCCAGGAAAAGGGCACTACAAATGGTACTGTTTCGGGCGGCGACGGATCTTTTGCAATTACCGTTGGCAACAATGCCACACTGGTAATTTCATTTGTCGGGTATGCTTCGCAGGAGGTACCTGTAAATGGCCGCAATAACATTGTAGTTCCTTTACAATCCACGGTTGGTAGTATGAACGAAGTAGTAGTCATTGGTTATGGCACCCAAAAAAGGACCAATGTAACCAGTGCTATTTCTTCCGTTGACGGCAAAACGTTAAACGAGCTGCCGGTACCCAATCTTTCACAAGCTTTGCAAGGCAGAATGGCCGGCGTGAGTGTAGTTAATAACGGTACTCCGGGTTCACAGCCAATAGTGAGGATCAGGGGTATTAGTTCTATTTCTTTCTCATCAGATCCTTTATACGTAGTGGATGGGATTCCCACCGGCGACATTTCCAGTTTCGATATGCGGGATGTTGAATCTGTTGATGTATTGAAAGATGCTTCTGCTGCTGCTATCTATGGTTCCCGTGCTACAAATGGTGTCATCATTATCACAACAAAAAAGGGTAAAAGAGATGGCAAGTTGCATGTTGGTTTAAACTCGTACTATGGAGTTCAAAGAGTAACGGAACGCCTTGACCTACTGACCCCGGCCGAGTTTGACTTATATGCAAAGGCTTATAGAGGAAGTTTAGTACCCAGACGTGATCCCAACTATGAATCTAGTCCGGGTGTTAAACCTAATTATCCTGCTCAGGCCATCTATAACGGTGCTTCAACAACGTATGGCAACAATGTTACCGATTGGCAGGATGAGTATTTCC
This sequence comes from Flavisolibacter sp., assembly GCA_025936195.1. Next base: position 7,122 of record JAICTW010000023.1, on the reverse strand, counting down.
GGGATGGCCCAATAACTGAAACGAATATTAATGTAAGTGGGGGTAACGAAATATCAAGATTTAGCACTTCTGCAGGATATATGCAACAAAATGGTACAGCCCCTAATGTTGCATTTAAAAGGTATAATTTCAAGATGTCTTCTGATCATAATTTAAGCAAGGTTTTTACTTTTGGTGAAAATCTATTTGCTTCCTATTCTATCCAAAATGGAGACGCCAACTCAGGTGGTACAAGAAGTAATCTGGTAAATGTTATCCGCATGATGCCGTATATGCCGGTGCATGATCCTACTACCAATGGTGGATACAGAGGTGTAGATGCTACTTTGGATGGCGGTGATCCCACTAATCCTATTGAGGACGCTGAACTGAAAAATCCTCAACGAAACACAACTGCAAAAATTTTGGGCAATGCATTTTTGGAAATCAATTTTACCAATTGGCTCAAATTCAAATCAAGCTTTGGTATTGATTATGCCAACGGTTTGTTTTATCGCTTTCAGCCCATATTTAATGATAGTGGAAAGATTAATGGCTCCAGCGCTACGCAGGCTACCATTACTAACAACCGAAGTATTTATACTACACTGCTTTATACCGAACAATTGACTTTTGATAAAAGGTTTGGCGACCATCACTTAACTGCTACAGGGGTATTTGAGTCACAACATCAAAATCAAAAGTTTGAAAATGCATCAGGTTACCAACCTTCAAACGATTTGAGAGTTTTGAATAATTCAACGAACCAGTCCGTTTCGACCTCAACCGGAGAGAATTTCCTAGTGTCGGTATTAGGGCGTGTAAACTATGATTTCGCCGGTAAATATATACTGAGTGCTGCTATTCGTCGGGATGGTCTTTCTGTTTGGGCACCAGGCAAGAAATGGGGAAATTTTCCTTCCGGGTCAATAGGTTGGAATATAGACAAGGAAAGTTTTATGAAAAATCAAAACTTGCTTTCTCAATTAAAACTCAGGGCCGGTTATGGTGTTACTGGTATAAACGGAACGGGATTGGGTAATACACCGTGGTTGGTAAATGTTTCTGCCAATAGCTCTGCTTATCCTTTTAATAATGGTAGCCCTGGTGGGTATGGCTCTGCAATCAACAAGTTAGGAAACAGGAACCTTGAATGGGAAACAACTAAACAAACCAATATTGGAGTTGACCTCGGAGTACTTCAGAACAAGCTTACTTTAACTGCTAATTATTTTCACCGCCAAACAGATAACCTGATATTAGGAGTTACCGTTCCTCCTTCTTTCGGATATCCAGACAATACTGTTATTGAAAATGTAGGATCTATGGAAAATAATGGATTAGAGTTTGAACTCGGATATAACGGTAAAGCCGGAGACTTTAGCTGGAATGCATCGGCTAATGCAAGCTTTATAAAAAACAAAGTATTAAAATTGGCGCCTGGACTTACTCACATAGCCGGCGGTGCAGATGCCGCGGACTTTGGCGGATGGGATGTAACCAATACTGAACCTGGGCGTTCAATACAATATTTTTGGGGATTTATTGTAGATGGCATTTTCCAAAATGCTGCTGAAGTTTCAAGTTCTCCATTCCAGGCTGCTGGAACAGCTCCTGGTGATCTTAAATTCAGAGATATAAGCGGGCCAAATGGTAAGCCTGATGGCAAAATTGATGACTACGACCGGACTTACCTCGGGAGCTATTTACCTAAGGTTAGTTATGGGTTAAATGTTTCACTGAATTATAAAAACTTTGACCTGGGAATTTTCTTCCAGGGAGTGTATGGAAATAAGATCTATAATGATACCAGGATAATTACCGAAGGAATGATCCGTTTCTTTAATGCAGGAACACAAGTGTTGAATGCATGGACACCAACGAACACCAATACAAATATTCCCCGGGCAATTTCCGGCGATCCTAATGGCAATGCCCGCACATCCCCACGTTTTCTTGAAGATGGTTCCTATCTCCGCTTGAAGAATATTGCCCTGGGCTATAACTTTTCTTCCGGAAGATTGCATTCATGGACAAAAGGAACAGTTAGCAGTTTCAGACTGTATGTCTCTGGGCAAAACCTCTTAACATTTACTAAGTATTCAGGCTACGATCCTGAAGTCGGTAACAGAACTGGTAGTTCATTGACCAACGGAATTGATTGGGCTATTTATCCGCAACCAAAAGCGGTTCAGGTTGGAATACAGGTAAACTTCCAATAAAAACGAATCTGATTTTTTCGGACAAAAAAGAAATTATGAAAAAGAGTATAAAGAGACTTATTTATGCAGGGATTCTAACCTTGATTGTAGTAGTCGCCTGCAAACAAAAACTGGATGTATTGGACACCAATAGTCCAACCCAGGAAAGTTATTTTAAAACTGCTTCAGAACTTCAAAACGGTGTAAATGCCATTTACTCAAGCCTTCGCTCCGGACAGCTTGTGGGCAGGGAATGGTTTTTCATTCATGATATGAGGGGTGGGGAAACGGCTTCTGGGGGTCCACAATTGGAACAGCCGCGTGCCGAATTGCTAACGCAGCCTTCTCCTCAAGTAGTTAATTCAGTAATGACAGATGTATGGGGAGGATTATATAAAATGATCAACAGGGCAAATTTGGTTTTATCAAAAGCTCCCAATGTAACCGATAATACTGCGCTCAGAGACAGGCTTGTTGGAGAAGCTAAATTCTTAAGAGCCTGGGCTTATTTTGATTTGGTATCGCAATGGGGAGACGTGCCAATGTACACCGAACCGGTTACGTCTTCAACTGGTTTCAAAGGCAAGGAAACTGCAGCTAATATTTACACACAGATTATTAGCGATTTGACAGATGCAGCAGCTAAGTTGCCTGCATCTTATTCAGGCAGTGACTTAGGCAGAGCAACCAAATATGCAGCTTATGCCATGTTAGGAAGAGTGCAAATGCAAAAAGGTGATTACGCTGCTGCTAAAACAGCCTTGCTTCAAGTGTATGGTAAGTTTACCCTCGTTCCTAACTTTTTATGGAATTTTGATGGTGATCTTACTGATCCTGCCGTAGTGCCTCCACCAACTGGCCACGAATTCAATTCAGAATCGGTATTTGAAGTTTCTTTTCTTGATAAGGGAGATAATAATTTCAACTGGGCATATAATGGTGAAGGCTCTAGCAGCCCTGTATCAACTATGCGTCCGCAGGAGTATGGAATCGTTTGGGGTAACGTAATTCCTTCTGATAGGATATTAAATGAATTTGAGCCTGGCGATCCCAGATATAAAATGACATTTTGGGAAGAAGGAGATCATATTTTAACCAGGCAGGGAGCACAAACTGGTGTAGTAATGACCGCAGCTGATATGAACGTGGCGGCAAGTACTAAAGGTGGTGTAACCATAAAAAGAGTGTATAGAAAATACTCTGATTTGGATTGGCTAAAATCGAGCTTCCATCCGGGTGGCTTCAACCAGCGTATTATCCGCTATGCAGATGTTTTATTGATGCTAGCTGAATGCGAAGCCGAAGTTGGTACACCTGCTCAGGCAGCAGCTTATATCAACGAAGTTCGTGCAAGACCCAGTGTAAATATGCCTCCTGTAGCACCAGCAACAAAGAACGATGCTTTGAAAGCTGTAATGCATGAAAGAGCAGTTGAATTGGCAGGTGAAGAAATTGCAAACATTGATATACTGCGTTGGAGAAAGAAAGGATACTTCCCTTCAATAATGCCTGACCCTAAACCAGGTCAGGTGGATTTCTTCCCAATTCCACTTGCAGAGACTTCAACCAATCCAGCAATAAAATAAGTTCTCGTTTTTAGTGTGTCTCTCACAAAGAAGAAGCCATTGCAACTGTAATGGCTTCTTATCTACTGCTTTGTTTGTGATTGGCATTATGTAAATACCTTTTGAACTACTGAATCTGCCGTATAATAACCGATGCATTCAAAAGCTTTTATAACACGCATTTACTTTTTTGTTTTCATTACCGCTGTTGCCGGTTGTCAAACGAAAAACAGTTTGTTTTCAAAGCTTGATTCATCAGAATCCGGCATCCATTTCAGCAATGATATCCATGATACCGATTCAACCAATTCTCTTATCAATGAGTTTGGGTACATGGGCGGAGGTGTAGGCATTGGGGATTTCAATAACGATGGGCTAAAAGACATTGTCTTTACAGCCAACCAGGCAAGTTGCCGCATATACATCAATAAAGGCAATAACAAGTTTGAAGATATTACCGAAAAAGCCGGATTAACTACTAATGTTTGGGCAACGGGTGTAAGCATTGTTGATATCAATAATGATGGATACGATGATATTTATATCTGCACCTATGGGAAAAACCTTCTCCATCGTTCAAAAAATCTTTTATTCATCAACCAACATAATCTAACATTTAAAGAAGAAGCTGAAGAGTATGGCCTTGCCGATACAGCTTACTCTTCGCAAGCCGTATTTTTTGACTATGACAGAGATGGTGATCTTGACATGTATCTTGCCAATTACTCCTTCAACAACAGCAACATGAGCGCAAATTATGTTGTGCCGAGGGATAGAAGCGGCCATTCGCCGGCAAACGATAGATTGTATAGAAACGACGGCGATTCCTTACATCTCGGTCATCCGGTTTTTACCGATGTTACATTGCAGGCCGGCATTAAAGAAGATGGTTATGGTCTGGGCGTAACCGTTAGCGATTTTAATAATGACGGATGGCCCGACATCTATGTTGCAGATGATTTTGTATCGAATGATGATCTGTGGTTGAATAACAAAAACGGAACTTTTACCAATTGCATTGACAAAGCCTTGCGGCATCAAAGTTATTCCAGCATGGGCGTGGATGCTGCCGATCTAAATAATGACGGTTTGAGTGATATTGTTACATTGGATATGCTGCCTGAATACAATGAGCGGAAAAAAACCTCGTATTCATTTATGAATTACGAACGCTACCAGTCAGAACGTTTGAGAGGATATGAGCCCGAGTTTATGCGTAATATGTTGCAGTTAAATAATGGAAACAGATATCAGGGAGCTGCATCAGTTCCATTTTTTAGTGAAATAGGACAGTTAGCAGGCATTTCTGCAACCGACTGGAGCTGGAGTGTTTTGCTTGCCGACTTCAATAACGATGGTTGGAAGGACATGCATATTACAAATGGCGTAGGAAGGGATTTTATCAACGCAGATTTTTTAGATTTCAGCAGCCAAACATTCGACGCCGTTGAAGACAAAAAAGAACAACAACAACAGATCAAAGCGAAATTAGCAAGCCTTAATTCTGTAAGCCTTAGCAACTATTTATACATCAACAATCACGACGATTTTTTTAAAGACAGCTCTGTACAAGCGGGCATTGATGAACCTTCCCTGTCAAACGGAGCGGCTTATGCTGATCTTGACAATGATGGCGATCTTGATCTTGTTGTGAATAATATCAATAAAGAGGCTTTCGTTTTTATCAATAACACCGTTCAAAAATCTCAACCGATACAATCTCATTTTCTAAAATTGATTCTAAAAGGAAAAGAAAACAATAAGCATGCTTTTGGTACAAAGCTTTGTTTGTATGCCAATGGCAAAATGCAAATGCAGGAAGAAAATCCTGTGCGTGGTTATTATTCTTCTGTAGACCAGGATTTAATTTTTGGTGTTGGTTCAAATACCAAGATTGATTCTGTAATTGCAATTTGGCCTGGTGGAGGAAAGACCGTCAAAACAAACATTACTCCCGATGAAACTCTTGTTCTTTCACAATCCGATGCATCGTTCATTAATCAGGATCAAAAAAACAATTCTTCTTATCTTTTTACGGACATCACATCATTATCAGGTATTCAATACCGTCATACAGAATACGATTTCAATGATTTTGCTTATCAAAGGCTGCTGCCTCAAAAGTTTTCGCAACTTGGTCCATTTATAACAAGTGGTGATGTGAATGGAGATGGCTCAACAGATTTTTTTGTTGGAGGAGCCGCAAATTTTTCGGGTAAGATCTTTATCCAGGAGGATAAAGATTTTTTCAAGTCAAAAAATCTCGTAGAGAGTTCCGGAAAGGTCGAAGAAGATATGGATTGTATTTTGTTTGATGCGGACAATGACAAGGACCTCGATCTGCTGGTTACTTATGGAGATTCACAACAGCCTGAAAATTCTATTGCTTATCAACCTAAATTGTTTATCAATGATGGCAAGGGCAATTTTACTCTGAAGCAAAATGCAATTCCATCTGATGTAAAACTTATTGCAGGTACTGTTAGCGCAGGAGATTATGATGCTGATGGCGATTTAGATTTATTTATTGGGGGAAGAGTAAGCAAACAATACCCCGTTTCTCCCCGAAGCTTTATTCTTCAAAACAACAACGGAATTTTTTCAGACGTCACTGCTAAAGTTTGTCCTTCACTTCAAAAAGCAGGCATGATCACATCATCTGTTTGGACCGATTTTGATAATGATAAACAACCTGATTTAATCGTTGCCGGTGAATGGATGCCTGTACGCTTTTTTAAAAATAAACGTGGCACGTTAGAAGAAGTTACGTCAAACACCGGTTTGGAGCAGATGAATGGAATGTGGCGCAGTCTTGCCGTTGCCGATATAGATAACGATGGAGACATGGATATTGTTGCCGGCAACTTAGGGTTGAATTGTACTTATGATGTTACAAAAGATCAACCGATGCAATTGTTTGCGAAAGACCTTGATGGAAATGGAAGCGTGGATCCTGTATTTTTCTATTACATAAAAGATCAAGATGGAAAGAAACATTCTTATCCTGCAATCAACAGAGCTCAATTCTCAGAGCAGGTGCCTGCAGTAAAGAAGCAATTCCTCTATGCAAAAGATTATGCTCATGCTTCCTTTGAAGAAATTTTTCCGGGTAACAAAAAAGAAGGCTTATTGCATTTGAGTTGTAATGAAACACGAAGTTGTTGGTTTGAAAATATAGGCAATGGAAAGTTCAAAAAACATGTATTGCCTGTAGAAGCTCAATTCGCTCCAATCAATTCTATTATTTGCAATGATGTGGATGGTGATGGATACAAAGATCTGATTATGGCAGGAAATGAATACCAGACAGAAGTAATGACTGGAAGATATGATGCTTTGTACGGTTTGTTTTTGAAGGGAAATAAAAGCAAGACTTT
>JAICTW010000031.1 GCA_025936195.1 Flavisolibacter sp. | reverse complement strand
TTTTCCTGTGGCGTCAGTGATAAAGAACTCTTACAAAGGAAAACAGAAGAGCAAAACAGTTCAAAAGAACAATCACCCCAGGATGTTATTTGTAAAAAAGCAAAATTTATTTCTGTAGCGGATTATTCCATGTTTCAAAAATTTGGAGGTGATGTGTACGCTGTAGAAACAGCGCTTCTTTCCAATCTGAACCTTGCTGAAGGAGCATTTACTACATTGAACCTTGGCGCAGACGGAAGCACAGATGTGGGAACAGATAAGCTGCAATTTCAAATGGAAGAAGTTGTTGTGAGTACATGCAAAGAATGTGATATGGTAAGTGCTAAAAATGACGTAGGTATTTTATTGCCAAATTTTTCTGATTGGGTGAGTGCTTCTCAAACGAATACAGATTCAAAAATGTTCCAGCTGTGGACCACACGAGAAATTTATACGAGTACCAAACCTCTTGCAGGTTATGAAGATGGCGCGTTAGATTGCACACACAAGGCAATTAGCATTTTAAGGTATAGTTCCGATGATCCTGCTTACTTGCGGGTAGCAGCAGCTCACGAAACAGGACATGCTTTTGGTTGTGCTCATGATGATGACATCAAATCAAATGTAACAGGGTTCATTATGTATAGTGCTGCCAATGCAAGCTGTACACGATTTTCTAATCTTGCAGATTTTGGCGGTATAAGCTACAGTTCACAGCAAACGATTCGAAATCGGATCATCAATTTAAGCTGCTTAGAGGATTGTACTGGCTCAAATTGCGAAGAGATGAAAGACTTGAAACTAACTCTTAATTCTTCCGATAGCATACAGTTTAGCTGGACTGGTAGCGGAAACTTTCTTTGCCGATATAAGGTTGCAGATTCTCTTGATTATGATGCCAGTTCTATAAAGCAAATCACAGGCAATAGCATTACACTAAAAAACTTACAGTCTTGTACCTTATATCAATTTGCTGTACAAAAAGTTTGCTCCGCAGGTTTATTGGGAAAGACCAGTTCTGTTATTTTCAATCCCTCTCCTCTTAGTGTTAAGCTCACCAACGGCGTTGTGCACGGGAATCTGTATGATCTGCATTTAGATTTGAATTGTACAAACTGCTCAGCAAAAGAATATGTAATTAAAATAGACAAAACACCTTATCCGGTTCCAAACAATCGTTCTCTGAAAACAATTGTGCTAAAGGATTTGTTTGCTGATGGTGCAAGGCACCGGATTGAAATAAGCAAAGACACTTCTCAAAAAGGATGTACATTCAGTTCATTCTTCACAGCGCCTTATTATCGCTCTTCCAGCAAGAAATTATTGATAAGTGATTTTAATGATTGCACGATTACCAGAGGCTGGAAAGATTCTCTAGTAAAGCAACATCCATCGTTTCCTACACCATACTGGTATGTAGATAAAAAGAATTTTTATACTAACAGAACCGAAAGTGGAAGTTTAGACAGTACTTGTATGATGTACTATAACAGCCACAGCAACACATATAGAGGCACTTTGGCTTTGATCTCACCTGTTAGTGATCTTACCGGCTACAACAATATTTATCTGCATTTTGATTATAATTTTCTTTCCTACAAAGCTTTTTCCGGACAGGACTTTGGATCATTTTGGGTAGAAGCTTACAATGGCAGCAATTGGAAAAAAGTTTTTGAATACACGCATAATGACCCTGCACCACGAAGTTTGTCTCAAATCAAAAATATCTGGGATACCCTGCCACAGAGAGCTTTTATCAATCTTGATAGTTTTAAAAACAAAAACTTTCAAATCCGATTTATTGTTGATGATGGACTGGTTCGATATGGCTACTCAGGACAAGTATTTGCTGCCTTTGATAATATCCAAGTTGATGGATATTCAGTTGGTGCTATTACAAATGACATCATTGTTTATCCCAATCCCACGAAGCAGGAAGTATTCATTCAATTTAACCAGCAACCTATTACTGATATTAACTACCGGATTATTGACGTAAGCGGAAGAGTGGTAAACAAGGGAATATTGAACAACTACAGGATCATTATGAACAGAATGAGTAGTGGGATTTATTTGCTTGTACTCTACAACAACGGCGAAACGATAGCAAAGAAAAAGATCATCAAACAATAGTGCTGCTGCATTCTTCGATTATCGGCCAATATGCTAAGCCTGCTAAAACAGCAACAAATCGCATCTTTATAAAACAACCCCCATAATACTGTTTTCAGTACTTTGCACCAATGGCTTTCCACGTTGACCAGTTAGGAAGAAAAATTGAGCTGATACAAACTCCAAAGAAAATCATCTCGCTGGTTCCCTCGCAGACAGAGTTATTATTTGATCTCGGATTAAATGAAGAAGTCATAGGCATTACTAAATTCTGCGTTCATCCCGAAGAATGGTTTCGAACCAAAACGAGAGTCGGCGGCACCAAACAATTACACCTCGACAAAATAAAAGAACTGCAGCCCGACCTGATCATCGCCAACAAAGAGGAAAACGTTCGCGAACAAATTGAAGAACTCGAAAAAGATTTCCCGGTTTGGATCAGCGATGTAAATAATTTAGATGACGCTTTAGAAATGATTGGCTCCATTGGAGAAATCACCAACAAAAGATCACGATCGAAAGAAATAGTTGATCAGATTAAATCACGTTTTGCCCAACTTCAAACTACAAACTACCTTCAGCCGCCGAAGGCTTGCCGCAGGCGCAGCAAACTTCAAACTTGTTATCTCATCTGGAAAGATCCTTACATGACCATCGGTGGCGATACCTTCATTAACAACATGCTTGAACATGCAGGGTTTCAAAATATCTTTTCTGGCCAAACCAGATATCCTGAAGTAAGTATTGAACAATTGCAAACTGCCAACTGCCAGGTTTTATTTCTTTCATCAGAACCTTTTCCTTTCAAACAAAAACATATTGATGAACTACAACCATTGCTTCCCCATACAAAAATTATTTTAGTGGATGGCGAAACATTTAGCTGGTATGGCAGCCATTTGCTAAAAGCTTCTGCGTACTTTCAACAACTGCAAAACCAAATTTTATCTTTATTGCATGCAAGAGGAACCGAATAAGCCTTCGAGGAAAAAACCTTTCTTCCCCATCAACGATGAACTCCGCTCCTATTTAAAAACACACGGAAGAGAAATTGCTTTGCCGATCTCTTATAACGATCTGATGAAGTTCACTTATTCGCTGCCCATCAGGGATAAGGCCGGAAGAGATACTTTGTGGGAGAAGGCATTGTATGACATGGATGAATGGAAATTCATTCAGGAAGGATTGATAAAACTCTACGCCATTATTCGCACCGAAGGTGATTACAGTTTTACCAAGCACCTGGAAGTGGCAAGGGTTGACTATTGCAGCTTTGGTAATTCAAATCCTTTCCGCATCCGCATTGTCAATCGCTTTAATGATAACTACGATCACTATTACATAAAAAAAGAAGATGCATCGAGAGTATATGGTTTGGAATTGGAACATCTTCTTTCACCCAACAGAATTATTTTTTTAACAGGTAAGGATACGCTGGTGGAAGAACACATCGCCGGAATTCCGGGTGATCGTTTTGTAAAAGATTATTTTAATCGTGCAGAAACGAACAGGATCCGTGTAGCGAAGGAATTTGTAAAATTCAATGAACGTTGTTTCATTCGCTTGTTGGGCGATATGCGCAGCTATAATTTTGTAGTGAATGTTACTCCCGATGTTGAGGATTTTCAGTACCGCATCCGCTCCATTGATTTTGACCAGCAATCCTACGAAGGAAGAAAGAATCTATACTTAGCACAATTCTTCAAAGAAAATCTTCCTTACGTAGAACTAACCTTAAAATACCTGAACAAAGATTCTATTGAACAGTACCAGGCAGAAGAAAGAACACTGATTGCTTACCGTCTTGCTTCTTCAAGATACCGCCTTATGGACCTGCTAAACATCATGGGTAGAGACCGTATTTCAACAGAGGAAAAATGCATTCAACTAAGAAATGAGTTAGGCGAATTTTTCAACAGCAAACAAATCAAACGTTGCAAAACCATGGGCGAAGTGGTAAAACAAACCATGCGACATGTGTTGAAACCATATATGTCAAGGATACAAAGGAATTTGGGGAAGATTGGGGATTAGGCCCGCCGCAGTAAGGATTCGATCGCCATCGGGATAGAGCAGAGCTTCTTTTCTTTCTTCAGCTATTCTTTAAAGCACCTTGCTTTTTATTTTAGTCATCTGCATTGATAATTGAGCGCCTATTATAACAATGTGGAGATTGGCTCATAATAGTCTCTCCAATCGGCGCCAAATCATTTTCCTCCCTGATTTTTCTCAGATTATTAAATCTCATTTCATACATTATCTTTGCGCCACTTCAGTAAACGATTGTTTTGCTTTTGGGTAGATTTTAAATCACTAAAACTCAAAAGACAAAATGAGTAAATACAAACCCGGAGTGCTTTTTGGTAAAGAACTGGAAGCACTTTATAAGGATGCCAAACAAAACAGTTTCGCATTACCTGCTGTTAATACTATTGGAACCGACAGCATTAACGCTGCTTTAGAAACGGCAGCTAAAGTCAACTCTCCCATCATCATTCAGTTTTCCAATGGCGGTGCACAGTTCATTGCGGGTAAAGGAATGCCGAACGATAAACTGCAGGGAAATATTTCCGGCGGTGTTTCCGGCGCCCTGCATATTCACAACGTAGCTAAATATTACGGTGTGCCTGTAGTGTTGCATACCGATCATGCTGCCAAAAAATGGTTGCCCTGGATCAGCGGATTGCTTGATGCCGGTGAACAATTTTTCAAAGAAAAAGGTCAACCGCTTTTCTCTTCTCACATGCTTGATCTTTCTGAAGAGCCTATTGAAGAAAATGTTGAAACCTCTGTGCAATTCTATAAAAGAATGGCGCCGTTAGGTATGTCCATTGAAATTGAATTAGGTGTTACTGGTGGTGAAGAAGATGGCGTTGACAACAGCGGTGTTGAAAACGACAAACTTTACACACAGCCAAAAGAAGTTGCTTATGCGTATGAAGAATTGGGCAAGGTTGGAAACCTGTTCACCATTGCGGCAGCTTTTGGTAATGTGCATGGTGTTTACAAACCAGGCAATGTGGAATTAAGACCTGATATTTTATTGAACAGTCAAAAATATATTCAACAGCATTATCAAACTAAAGACAAGCCTGTCTATTTCGTATTTCATGGTGGCAGTGGTTCGCCTCAGCATCAAATTCGTGAAGCGATCAGTTACGGTGCTATCAAAATGAATTTAGACACTGATCTGCAATGGGCATTCTGGGAAGGGGTTTTGGGTTTCTACAAGAAGAATGAAGCTTATCTGCAAGGGCAATTGGGTAATCCGGAAGGAGAAGATAAACCTAATAAAAAATATTACGATCCAAGAGTATGGCTTCGCAAAGCTGAAGAAAGTTTCGGCAAGCGACTGCAAATAGCATTTGAAGATTTGAATTGCATAAACCGGAATGCGTAAGTAAAAAAGTCCCGTCAAAGCGGGACTTTTTATTAAAAGCTACTTTAGACTGAATGCAACAGAAAAAAATGCACCGGGTATGCGTTGCATGGTATAAAATTTGAAAGGATTCTGCACCTGCATTTTTTAGATACATTCACCAGAATCAGCATGCCAATGAAGCTTCCTTTCAGCATTCACAAGGTGTTGCCGAAACAATGGGCACTAATCATTATTGCTACCCTTACATTCGGTTGCAAGAAAGAAAAAGCAGTAAGCAATACCGTTAGCAATCCGGTAGCTAGTTCCTACAGCCTGGCGCCGAGAGTTGCCAATATCTCTCCACACTGTAAAGGGTTTTATGAATATTTACCGGAAGGTTACCTGACAGATGCACCCAATACAAAATATCCTTTGCTTATCTTTTTTCACGGTGGAGGTGAAATTGGGAGCGACTCGAGTGCTTTGAGCAAGGTGTTAGTAAATGGCCCGTTGAAGCATGTAAAAAATGGTGATTTCCCCACTTCTTTTACGGTGAATGGCAAAACATACAGATTCATTATTATTGCTCCACAATTCACATCTTCTGATGCTCCGTATGTTGATGAGATCAACACTTTAATTGAGTACGCAAAACAGAATTACAGAGTGGATGCTTCACGTATTTACCTCACCGGCTTAAGTATTGGCGGCGGCCAATGTTGGAATTATGTTGGGAATAATAACAGCTATGTTCAGAAAATAGCAGCCATAGTACCAATAGCCGCCTATATCAAGGAAACCAGCGATGATTTCAAAATAGATGCTGCCAAGGCAAGCGTGATCGCTTCTTCTAATTTACCAATTTGGTCCACACATAATAACGCCGACAATACCTGTCCTTTATCGTGGATCACCGATGCGTATGATCTTCTAAAAAATTCCAATCCCTCAATGATCCCTTTACCAAAGCTCACCATATTCAACGGAACTACGCATGAAGGATGGACCCAAACCTATAATCCTTCGTTCAAAGAAAATAATCTGAACATTTATGAGTGGATGCTGCAGTATCACAGGTAAAACTTATCTGTGTATTAAGGTTTGATATCTCTTAAATCCTTTTTTATCCTACTAATCTGCGGTTATCTTTGCCCTTCTTATTAACGATTGCAAAACCCTTAGTTATGTCGAAAATCACTGAGTTACTTGGCAGCAAAGCCGACTACCTTTTGAACCACACCTGCAAAACCATTGACAAATCAACACTGCATCTTCCTTCTCCCAATCATGTTGATGATATCTGGATCAACAGTAACCGCAGCAATCAGGTGTTGCGCAGTTTACAAAACCTGTTGAATCACGGACGCCTGGCCGGTACAGGTTACTGCAGCATCTTTCCGGTTGATCAGGGAATTGAACACAGTGCCGGTGCCTCCTTCGCTCCTAATCCTATTTATTTCAATCCTGAAAGTATCATCAAACTTGCTATTGAGGGTGGCTGTAATGCAGTGGCATCAACTTATGGCGTATTGGGAATTATGAGTCGTAAGTATGCTCATAAAATTCCTTTTGTTGTAAAGATCAACCACAACGAACTTTTGAGCTTGCCTAACCGTTATGACCAAACGATGTTCGGCACTATTAAAAGTGCATGGGACATGGGTGCCGTGGCAGTAGGTGCCACTATTTATTGGGGCAGTGCAGAAAGTGCAAGACAATTGAAAGAAGTTGCCGAAGCATTTCAGTGTGCACATGAGTTGGGAATGACAACCATTCTTTGGTGTTATTTGCGCAACAGCGGTTTTAAAGTTGATGGTGTGGATTACCATTCAGCTGCCGATTTAACCGGACAGGCCAATCATCTGGGTGTTACTTTACAGGCAGATATCATCAAGCAAAAATTACCTACCAATAATGGTGGTTATAATGCAACCAAACATGGTAAAACCAGTCCCTTGGTTTATTCCAAATTAACGTCCGATCATCCTATTGATCTCACCCGTTATCAGGTATTGAATTGTTACAGCGGCCGTGTTGGTTTGATCAATAGCGGCGGTGAAAGCAAAGGTGAAAGCGATTTAGCAGATGCCGTAGCAACTGCAGTCATTAATAAACGTGCCGGCGGTATGGGGCTGATCCTTGGAAGAAAAGCATTTCAACGTCCGTTCGAAGATGGTGTGCAAATGTTACAGGCTATTCAGGATGTTTATTTGGATAAGAGTATTACGATTGCCTGATCAGGAAATAAAGAATTAGAATTGCTTCACGAGTGTGAGGCTTTTTAAAAAAATAAAAGCACTAAAGGAAACCAGACATAAACTTTCATTTTCTAGCACTCTCACTACACAAAAAAGTCCTTGAATTCAATTGATAATCCTCTTAATCTGTGATCAAAAAATCCCGCATCAGCGGGATTCAAATATTTTAGTTTTGGTTTTTCGATTTTTGCGGCAGCTTATTATTCTGCGGCTTGGGAACGTAGGCATAGGCCGGTTTGGGTTGTCTTCCTCCAAGTAAGAGCGATAATAATTTCTTTAACATTCCAGGTATTTTATAAGTTAATCAAACGTTTTCAACAGGTGACTGCTGTATTGTAATATTACGAAGTATTTTCGGGGAAACTGGTAAGAATTTCCAAAAGAATTTTTTTTAACAAGCCTTAGTTCCGGCACTACTTAAAGATTACAAAGCTGCGGTAAAATCTTGCTTGCTCTGGTTTTGAATGCCCGGCGTTTCCTGATTCTGGCAATCTTCGATGATTAATTTTAATTTAGGTTTGATTTCAGGATATCTTCGAGAGAGATTGAACAAAATGGTTAATGAAAATGCTTTAATGGCAACAGGTGTGGAAGGGTTTTCTAAAAATTGAAAACAGGCATCCATTACTTCGCCATGAAATGCTTCGGGAATATCAATATCCTGCAACACTCTCACAGAATTTCGTACCACCGAATTATGAACATTTTTTTTATGCAATACGGAGACAAGCTCTTTAATGTGCGGAACAATCATTTCAGGTTTTTTCCGTGCCGCCCAGTTTACACTCCAGGCAGCTCTTTGTGCCAAACGATACTCATCATCCAGAAAGCATTGCATTAACTTTTTAAAATTGCTTTGCGATGCACAGGCATAATTTGCAATTTTCAATGCATGTGTTTTGGAATGTTCCTTCAACATTTCTTCGCGAAGATTCACTTAGTTCAGGATTGCAATGCGTTTCTTAATGCTTTTACTTCTGCAGGATCAATAAAAGGGTTGGTATAGCTTTCTGCGCTATTCGCAAAAGCAGGGTGAATAAATTCCATTATGCTTTTCTGTCGTCCCCGTAAAGAAGAATGAAATTCTTTTGCTCCTGTTTTTTCTGCAAGCTCTTTGATGTTCTCTTTTCGAACGCCGCTTCCGGGCATGATGATGATTCTTTCATCAGCAACCTTAACCAGTTGTGTAATGAGGTCAATGCCTTCCGGAGCCGTGGGTTGTTGCCCTGATGTAAGAATTCTCTGGCAACCGATTTCAATCAACTGTTCCATGGCTTCAAACGGATCTTTGCAACGGTCAAAGGCTCTATGAAAACTTACTTCCAACGGATAAGCGAGCTCAATAAGTTTCGATGTTCTTTTCAGATCAACATTGCCGTCTTTTTTCAGCAGACCGATCACTATTCCATCGCAGCCCAGATCTTTGCAAAGCTTGACCTCATTCATCATGATCTCAAACTCTTCATCCGTATATAAAAAATCTCCGCTTCTCGTTCGAATGATAGGAAACAACTGAACGCTGAATGCTTCCCTGCATTTTTTTATAGTTCCGAAAGAAGCAGTTGTTCCGCCTTCTGTTAAAGCTGAACACAATTCTATTCTGTCGGCGCCTCCTTCCACGGCATCTTTTGTTGTAGTGAAATCGGTTGTTGCTATTTCAATAATGTAGTTCAACGGAAAGAATTTAGAATTGTCTTATTGCTTACTGCTCAAAAATACTCTTTGAATTGTACACCTTCACTCCTGCTTTGGATTGCACCGCGTACGTAAATCCTTTCTGCAAAGCGTAGCCGCCAAATTCACCTTTGTTGTTTAAAGCAATAAAACCCACCTGAAGATTTTTTGCCTCGGCTCCTCTCTTTTTTACAATTCTTTCTACCGTTCTTTTACAAGCTTGTTCCGGTGATAATCCCTGACGCAGATATTCTACAACTGTATGCGATCCGCAAATACGGATCACTTCTTCACCTACGCCTGTTGATGTAGCTGCACCAATTTCGTTATCTACATATAAACCGGCGCCGATGATCGGAGAATCACCAACTCTCCCTCTCATCTTGAAAGCCATTCCACTTGTAGTGCAAGCACCGCTTAAATTTCCTGCTGCATCTAACGCAAGCATTCCAATCGTGTCGTGATTATTTTGTTGCCCGGGTTCATTTTTTTGTTCCAATAATTTCGGAATGGTCATTGGATCATACTTCGATGTTTTCAGCCAATCTTTCCATACCTTTTCACTTTCTGGTGTTAACAGGTTTTCTGCTTTAAAGCCATTCGCCAAAGCAAACTGCAAGGCGCCTTCTCCAGCCAACTGTACATGCGGTGTTTTTTCCATTACCAACCTTGCCACTTTTATAGGGTGCATGATGTTCTCTAAAAACATAACAGCACCACAATTACCGCTCTCGTCCATGATGCTGGCATCCAATGTTACCTTGCCATCCCTGTCAGGTAACCCGCCATAACCTACACTTTGATCATTTGGATCCGCTTCCGGAATTTGCACACCTGCTTCAACAGCATCCAATGCCCTTCCGTTTGTTCTTAAAATTTTCCAGGCTTCTGCATTCGCCTTAATATTAGGAGCCCAGGTAGAAATAACAACGGGATTATTCTTTACAGAAACTGAACCTTCCGAAGCAAAAACTGTTTTATTGAAAAATACTGCGGCAGAACTTAACAAAGATGACCGGACAAATTTTCTACGGTTAAGCATTTAATTTTTTGACTAAGATACAGCGAAACATTCTCTGACATTCTTTCACAAGAATAAACGAGGAATAGAATTTGAACGTGTTGGTGTAAACAACACATGAGGATCGAAATTATTTCCGGCAGCCCCAGAGGAAGCAGCATTACAAACCGTGTAGCATTACACTTAAAAAAAGCAATACAAGGCAGAACCGATCATGAAGTGAATATCATTGATGTAAGAGAAAATGAATTGCCTTTATTGCAATCCGTTTTTACTTCTGTTGAAGCCACTCCTGAACCATACAAAGAAGTAGCAGAAAGAATGTTAACCGCCAATGCCTTTATTCTATTAACACCTGAGTACAATGGAAGTTATTCCGCTGCACTAAAAAACTTACTTGACCATTTTCCCAAACAACATCATAAAGTATTTGCCATTGCAACAGCCTCCACAGGAATGTTGGGCGGAATACGGGCTGCACTGCAATTGCAGGAACTGATCTTTGCTTTGTTTGGAATTGGTTCGCCTTACATGCTTGTAACTCCGCAGGTAGATAAAAAATTTGATGA
>JAICTW010000064.1 GCA_025936195.1 Flavisolibacter sp. | reverse complement strand
GTGTCTGAAAGGACTCGGCGTAAACCTATTCCCTTCTCTTCTCCGGCGAGTTCTGCAGGATATTCATTTAATTCGAAGAGTCATTTGAGAAAAAATCTCTTTGGGAAAACAATTTAAAAATAGTTTTATGCAGAAGAAGGAAAATTTTACTTCCATTTGTTGACCCACTCTTTTTCAATTTCAGTCAGCATGTCAATATTAGGCTCATAATTAGGATTCGGAATATACCAATCCTGTTTTTCAAAGAAACCTTTTAGTTCAGCATTTTGAAAAATGTACCCTCTCCTGGCGAAAGGTAAATTTTTTAAAATTCTTTTTCCTAAATCATCTTTGGGATCATCTATTTGGTTCTGTTGATAGTAAGAGAATGGAATATAGTTGGGATTTTCAAAACGGTAATCCTGTGAATAAACAAACAATTCTCCCTTTGGATTAAAATTCGTTTTATGAAAGATTAAATTCCCTTTCTGGATGTAAAATTTTGCCGCATCCTTTTCTGCAGAGGTATTCTTTATGCCTTTCACATCTGTGCTTTTACCGATTCCATTGATTAGCCAATCGCTTCGATCTTTAAAAAATTCTTTGTTGATACTAAAACTTTCAAACTCGCCCATATCCAAGATTAGCATGAAATCATCTATTTGTTGATTTCCCCAACGGTTTGCCGCTGTAAGCACATATTCAAAGTCGTAATTGTAAGTCACTGAACCGGATAAATTGTAATTATAGGTATGTTTAATAATGTTTAACCCCTTTCTAAATTTTGCTTTGAAGTAGTATACATAAAAGAAGTCTACAGAGTTTTCATCCTGAATACTGCTAATCACATCAGCCAATTTTTTGCTTTTAATGATTCCGTTCTTTGCATAGGTTGAATCTGTTACATAAGCTACATTATACGTTAGCATCTCGCCATTTAATTGGACCGTAAAATCTCTCATGTAGGGATGCAAACCATTTTTCGGTCTGCCATCAACATCTCCCTCGGGAGAAGCAGCCTCAAATCCTACAGTTATTTCTTTTTCTTCTTTTGGATTATAGAATTCATAATAAACAGTTACCTCAATAAATTGGTTCCTGATTTTCTTAAGCGTCAAAATTTCTTTTTTAATGGAAACATCTGTTTCAAATACGGGAATAAGCTGATTGCCACTTGCATAAAAAGAACCATCATTGGCAAATGATCTGATTGAATAAACTGCAGCAAACAAAAAATATAAAATAACTCTTTTCATATGCTAGTTGGCTAAGCTAATAAGATTTGCATTGTAACCACAAAAACATGTGAGGACATTAAAGAAATATTTTGCCGAATTCCTTCGAGAATAGCTTCGAAAAAAACTTAGACCTGCTGCCACTATCATTGCATCGTAATCTTCACTATTCTGTTCTCGGATGTATTAGTTATATAGACTACACCATTTTTATCAACAGTTACACCATAAGGTCCAAAGAAACTCGCATCAGTAGTGTAGCTGCTTACATGATCAAGATAGGTGGTAACATTTCCTGAAGAATCAATTTTCCTAATAGCATTATTTCCTACGTCGGCTACGTAAATATTTCCGTTTTTATCAATGGCAATACTTTTTGGATCATTGAAAGATGCACTGGTGCCGTTGCCATTAGTATAACCTTTGCTTCCACTTCCTGCAATAGTTGTTACGTTACCTGCCGGGGTAACCTTGCTCACCAACTGTTTACCATGATCCACCACATACATGTTCCCGGAATTATCCACAGTAACATCAAACAAGTCGCTAAAGCCACTTCCAAGACTAGTCATTTCACCGGAAGGTGAGTATTTGCGCACCTCCGTCACAAAAGGCGAAGCCACATAAATATTTCCCACAGCATCCACTGCAATCCCGGTAGGTTCTACAACATTAGTCAGGAATGTAGTGACTACACCAGAAGGAGTGATCTTACGGATGTTATTATTATTAAAATCTGCTACAAACACATTGCCCGATACATCTGTTGCCAGGTCATTGACGTAAGCAAAGAGTGCATTGGTGCCAGTTCCATCTGAATTCCCCTGGTGCAGAGGATTGCCGGCGAAAGTTGTTACCACATACGAAGGTGATATTTTCCTGATGTCATAGGCGCCAAGATCTGTTACATATATATTGCCGGACGTATCAACAGAAAGTCCCGTTGGTGTAGCAAAATAAGCGGCAGTGCCCACACCATTGGAATAGCCTGCGTAGCCTGAACCGGAAATTATTGTTGCTATCGTGGAAAGTTCATAGCTGAATAATTGACCCGCCATAATCGTATTGCCCACTTTTACAGTTACGTTTCCGGTTCCTGCACCAACGGGAACTTTTGCAGTAATGATAGTTGAGGAAGCGCTGACTATTATACCAGCCTTCCCGTTAAAAAATACACTGTCGTATGAGCTTACGGGATCAAAACCGCTTCCGTTTATTGTAACAATAGTATTGCCAGGGCCGTGGTTAGGACTCAGACCGTTTATTGAAAGGATGTCATTTACCCGCTGTGTGATGGTGATCTGAGTAGTGTGGTTGCCCGATACCGCATCAACATTTAAATTAACGCTACGGCTGCTGCCTGTGTTATTGGCTTCGACAACACTAACTATTATTTTCTGGATACCTGTTCCATTTTTTGGATCCACCTTAAGCCATGAAGTTGATGAGGGAGTTAACGAAATCGTCCATGCTCCGTCCGATTGTATATTGAAAGAATCCACCGAATTAAGATCACTTCCCAATGAAATATTTGATTTATCAGATTGAACAGTAATTACAGCAGGAGGGACAGTATCTTTCGATGGCTTATTACAAGCAAAACAGAATAAAACGCAGCAGAAAGTAGTGACCAGAACCAGTTTCATATACACCTACAATATAGCAAATTCATTAGGTAAAATGTAATCCTGCCCAGCTATCGAGTTTACAACCAACGCTACATATTGCCGCAACCCACCCTTAAATTGCCGCATACTCACCCATCTTTTTTTAAACTTTACTTTCAACTTTGTACTTCAAAAGTTGTAACAAGTAGTGGAGCAGCCACCACTTCAAAAACGGGCGAAACCGAAAAGCCAAACGAGTAGGAAAATAAGATTTATTTTATGGCAGACAACAGCGTTTCCCTGCACAGAGTTTTGAAAGCCTCTCCTGAAAAAGTTTACCGGGCCTTCACTCAGGCCAGTGCACTTGCCTCATGGTTACCTCCCTATGGTTTTCTTTGTACGGTCCATGAAATGAATGTTACCGTAGGGGGAACTTACAAAATGTCGTTTCATAATTTCTCAACCGGCAATGGACATTCGTTCGGTGGAAAATATGTAGAGCTTAAACCCAATGAATTTATAAAGTACACCGATCAATTTGATGATCCCAACCTGCCGGGAGTAATGACAACTTCCGTATGGCTGCGAAAAGTTATGGTGGGTACTGAAATTAAAATTCTGCAGGAAGGCATTCCTTCAGCTATACCTGTTGAAATGTGTTATTTGGGCTGGCAGGAATCATTGGAAAAGCTGATGAAATTAGTGGAACCGAATATTCCGGATGCTTAATTGATAGATTAAGTTGTTTCGTTAAAGACGGATTAAACAAAATCCCGGCACTTGCCGGGATCTCCAATTTATTTCGTTTATGAACATACTTCAACAAATCCAGTATGACATTCGTTTAGGTTTTAAAACGTCGGCATCGCATTTCTTTGATCGCCATGTGGCTTCAATTGATATTCCTTCGGCGGTTCTGCACCTAATAAATTCTTTACAAAATAATCCCACCTTCTCCGCATCATGTAATAACTAAACTCGCCATAACCATGATGGCTGTTGGGAAATACAATAAGGTCGTAATCCTTGCCTGCTTTTTCGAGTGCATCAATCACCAGCATGGTATTGCTCGGCGGAACATTATCATCCATCAAACCATGAGCTAACAATAATTTTCCTTTCAAATTTTTTGCATAGATCTGGTTGGCCTGTGCTGTATAGTTATCCGTGCCGTCTGAATTTTTTTTGAGCAATCCAATATAACGTTCACCCCAATCATCTTCGTAATTACGGTTGTCGTGATTACCGCTTTCGCTAATGCCCACTTTAAAGAAATCGGGATAACGGAACATGGCGCATGCTGTAGCAAAGCCTCCGCCGGAATGTCCCCAAATACCTACACGGCTTGTATCAATGTAAGAATAGCGTTGTGCCAGTTGGCGAATGCCCGTTACCTGATCGGGCAAAGTATTCTCACTCATGTTGGGATAATACATGTCGTGATAACTTTTACTGCGCAAAGGATTGCTGGTGCCTTCCAACACCAGCACACAAAAACCTAATTCAGCCAACGATTGATTGTCGCCACGAGATGCATTAAAGCTCCAGTTGCCACCCATGCTTCCGCCCTGTGGACCGGGATAGATGTAATCAATGATGGGATATTTCTTAGAAGGATCGAGATGTGTTGGTGTGTACAGCAATCCATAAATATCCGTAACACCATCGTGTGCTTTTACCGAAATAGGAATGGGTGGTTTCCATCCGGTGGCTTTCAGTCGCGATACATCGGTGTGTTCCAGTTCCACCAATTGTTTTCCGTTGAGATCGCGAAGAACCACTGCAGGAGGCACATCGGGTTTGGAATAGGAATCAACAATATATTTTCCAGAAGGAGAGAACACAATGGAATGATATCCCTCACCTGGAGTTAACAGCGTCATGTTCTTTCCATCGAAACCAATTTTATACAACTGTTCGAAATATGGATTTTCTTTCTGCAGTCCGAATGCGTAGAAATAAATGGTGCGGTTCTTTTCATCCACTTTCAACATTTCGCTTACCATCCAATCGCCTTTCGTGATCTGATTTTTCAGCTTGCCTGTGGATGCATCGTACAAATACAAATGTCCCCAGTTATCTCTTTCAGAATACCAGATGATCTCATTGGTTTTTGGTAAAAATTTCCAGTTGATGGTTCCCTGCCCGGATTCGTATTGTGTGGGAACGGATTCGTCAAACACTTCGCGAACCTCACCTGTATTGGCATTAGCAATTCGAAATTTTTCATCCTTATGATCACGTGAAGTGGAAACAAATGCCAGCCAGTTGCCGTCTTCACTCCAGTCCACATCATCAAAGGTGCCGCTGGCAGAAATATCATCCTGCAAGGTGGCACGATGCGGATCGGGAGGAACATTGAGCGTAATGAGTTTTGGATTATCTACATTAATGATAACACGGGTGATCATGGGAATGTGTTCGTCGCCGGGCAAAGGATATTTCCATGCTTCTAACGTCGGATGTCCAACATTAGTGCTTACTAAATACATATCACCTACTTGCCGTTGGTCTTGTTTGAACGTGGCAATCTTTTTTGAATCCGGTGACCAGCGAAGAATAGCGGCATCACTGTGTTTCCATCCGGCATTATCGGTAGCATACCCAAAATCTTTTACACCATCTGTGGTGAGCTGTGTTTCTTTCCCTGTTTTTACATCACGCACCCAAAGGTTCCAGTCTTTAATGAAGGCTGCCCTGGTACCGTCGGGAGAAAGCACTTCTTCATTGTTGCGGCGCGGGAACCTTCTTGAATTTCCCGTAACGTTCATGGCAGAAGCTGTGTCCTTTGTAATGGTGTAGTTCTGCAGGCTGGCGATCCATTGTTGCCCGTTCGCACGAAAGATGATGTTTTTATTGTCTTCCGAATAATTGAAATAATTAAAAGGAAGTAAGTAAGCATCCACCGGTTTGCCCAATGCTTTGGAAAGGGCAGCTGATAATTTTTGCTGATCGAAAGCAACAGTGCGTGTGTGTTTGACAGGGTCCACCAAAATAAATTCGGCTCCTTGCGGTGTTAGTGTTCTATACCAGAAGCGATCTCCTGATAACCATTGAGGAAAGGAGAAAGTGTGGTCAACATATTTCTGGGTGTTGTAGCCCAAAAAGCTTTCGGCCTTCTGATAATTTTTTTCAGTAAGAGTTTGTTGGGCTTTTGTTGAAAGAAGGAATGTGCATGCAAGCAATGCAAAGATGAAACGATTCATAGTAATGATGTTGAATGATAATTGATTGACGGAATGAAAATCATCAATGGATTGCAATTTAAGTTCTTTTCACTTTACAGGTGCCGGTTGAATAAGCCACAGTTACCGTTTATATTTAGAGAATGAAAATGGTTAAAACATTTTTTAAGATTGCCGGCTTTGTAATTATTGCAGCAATTGTTATTTGCGGCGTTTCTTATCTAACGGACCGAAATGATTTTGGCCATTGGAGTATTCGTACGAATTCAGTTGAACACAACCAGCTATCATGGATAAATTTTTATTGGACAAATGACAGCTTTGGAAGGAAGCATTTCGACAAAACTGCTATGTTGGTATATGCTAAAGTGCAGGGAGTACCTCAGGTTTTTTCATTTCAATTTGATCTCGGATCTAATCTAACGATGCTATATGAAAGAAATCTTAATTCAGCAATAAGGAGATATCCTGTCCTGTCTCAATATACCGGAAAGCTTAAAAGCAATTTGCAATTCTGGAATAAAAATAAAGCTTTCAAAAAGCTTGCACTTGATTTCAAAAACACTACTGCAACCGCTGAAAATTGTTTTATACGGAGGAATTATGGCAATGATCTTTCCTTTGACAAAAAGAATAATGATCCTCTTCCACTCGGCACCATTGGTGCAGATTTATTTCAGAATAAAATTTTGATCATTGATTATTTGAATAACCGCTTTGCAATCTGCGATGTACTGCCGGACGCACTTCACATCTCCTTTACAAAAATGTCCTTAGACCATAACGGACGAGCATTGATCCCTTTATTATTCCGGAACAAGAAGTACAATGCACTATTTGATAATGGGTCCAGTATTTTCCCCTTGTTAGTAACTGATGATAAGATAAATCAGTTTTTCAGTTTACCACCTTCTGATACCATTGCTGTTTCTTCGTGGGGAACCGTGCATAATGTAATAGGACATCCATTGAAAGAACCCTTTGAGTTGGGTGGACAAAAATTCTCTGGCACTATGATATATGTTGATTATAGAAAAGAGGCAAGAACAAGTGAGTATGATTTAATTACCGGAAACGCTTTGTTCTGGAACAAAACCATCATTATTGATTTTAAGAATAAGCAGTTTGGAGTGCTTTAGAATGGGAAGGAATCTGGAAGTTTTTATTTATGGCTGTTAACTGCGGGGAAATTGTCACATGAAAAAGAATTGCGTCAGGCGAATACAAAGGCCACAAAAACAAAAGCCCCCGGTCTCTGAGAGCAAGGGAGGCTTTGCTTATTGGTTTAATTATATATCGAGTTATAAAATAGCAGGTATAAATTTCGTGCCACGTTTGTCGGGCATCAATATTCATCTAAAGGTTTTGCAAGCGTACGTACATCTTCTTAACTTACCGTTCCAAAATCCATTTATGCATACGAATCCTAAGGAGAACCGTACCTGCGTAGATCATGTCCTGATCGAACAATTCCTTCGCAAAGGTTATCGGTGCGAGGAGATCCAGGAACAAAATGCTACTGTTTTCATCATCACACACGAGAAGAGAACTACAGATCTTGCCATTCAAACTGTAAATGAAACGTACAAAGATGTACTCAGGTCAAATTAATTGTTGACGCACAGAGAGGCGGAACGGCTATAACAGCTTTTTATTTAGAAGAAAACGTCCCAGGCAAAACGGAGCAGGGTCCCGATAACGATCAGTAAAAAGAAAACACGGATAAATTTATTGCCTTTCAGGATAGCCATTCGTGCACCCAGCATTCCACCTACGGCGTTGCATGTGGCCATGGGAAATGCAATCATCCAAATAATTTTTCCTTTAATCGTAAATAAAATAATAGAGCCAAGATTGGTTGACAGATTCACCAGCTTGGCTTGTGCCGATGCATGTAAAAAATCATAACCAAGCAGGGAAATAAAAGCCAGTATCAAAAAACTTCCCGCACCCGGGCCAATAAAACCATCATAAAAACCAATGACCAAACTAATGATAATGGCAAACCAAAGTTCTTTCCGGGGCGAATGATCTTTAGCCTCGTGCTGGCCAAAATCTTTTTTGGTATAGGTGTAAATGGCCACAGCAATCAATATGATCAGCAATACCGGTTTCATAAATTCATTGCTTACAATGCTTAATAGCTCTGATCCGGCAAAGGATGAAAAGAAAGCGATCACACACATGATAATGGTGAGTGAATAATTGAGCTTTACTTTTTTTAGGTATTGTAAGGCCGCAAACAAGGTGCCGCTGAAAGAGGGGATCTTGGTGCAGCCAATAACAGTGACCACGGGGAAATTTGGTAACAAAACCAATGCGGCAGGTGTTTGAATCAATCCGCCGCCGCCAACAATAGCATCAACAAAGCCAGCGGCAAATGCTGCTATGCAAAGCAAAATGATTTGTTCAGGGGATACATGCATCAAGCCGCGAAAATAAGATGAAGCGATGAGCTCACCTGATCATGTTTGTTTTCAAAACTTCACCAGCAATCCCAAACCCACCAATGATTTTATTTGTAAAGCAGGCGAGTTGCCATTCTTACCAAACAGGCGAACATCATCATCATAAATAAAATCAACATTCCAGGTTGCCGACAGCACTTTTGACAATTTCACCGCTAAAAGATTTGACATAAAAACATCTACTTTTTCCGGATTGTGTTTGTAATTGGAAAAAAGGTCGAGCCTTGCTTTGTAGTTGATGGTTTTGGAAAGATCTTTCAAAAATTCTACCGAAACAAAGGCGCCGAATTCGGAACGGCTTTTATGT
>JAICTW010000582.1 GCA_025936195.1 Flavisolibacter sp. | reverse complement strand
GTTCCCAAAGGAATATGCAGGGCCGTTGCTATCTGCTCATGCGTATATCCCTGAAAAAAAGAAAGATCAATTAACAATCTTTGTTCATCTTTCAGTTTTAAGATCATCTTCTTCAAACCATAATCGTCAATTCCGGGCCGTACGCTTGGCTGGATCACTTCTCCATCCAATGGTATTTGCCGTTGCAATTGCTGAAAGCCCTTTGATCGGGTTTTATCAATGGCCGCATTGCGGGCAATGTTGAGCATCCATGTAAACAGGCGGCCTTTGGTTTCATCGTACGAATCAATTCGCCTCCATAAATTCACAAAAGTTTCCTGCAATACATCATTGCCCAATTCAGCATCCCCAACTATCTGTTTGATCACTCCATACAAAGCACCGGAGTAATGTTCATACAAATAACTGAACGCTTCATCGTTTCTGTTGCGTAATAAAGCAACAAGTTCATCTTCTTCGTATGTGTGTTTGGTGCCCAATTATTGGTTATAGTTATGCAACACCGGAATATGTACGCAGCAAAGCGTTTTTCGGATTGTTAGCTTACGAGTTTTTGATAGGCTTCAGCATTCATTAATGATTCAATGTCTGCCGGATTACTCAGTTTTACTTTGGCCATCCAGCCTTCTCCGTAAGGATCATTGTTGACAAGTTCGGGATTGGCATTTAGCTTAGAATTCACTTCGGTAACCGTGGCGCCCACAGGCAGATAAAGATCAGAAACGGTTTTCACGGCTTCCACCGTTCCAAAAACATCACCGGCATTCAGTTGCTGCCCTACTGTTTCAATTTCCACATAAACAATATCACCTAATTCATGCTGGGCAAAATCGGTGATGCCTATGATGGCTTCATCACCTTCCAGGCGGATCCATTCATGATCTTTTGTGTAGCGAAGATTATCCGGAAAATTCATAAGTAAAATTTAGGCTGCAATATTAATCACAGATTTAACGATTAAAAAATGATTTCACTGATCAGCGCTTCTTTCTTTTCACCAGCTTCGCTTTCAGAATGCGAATATCTTTTAAGGGCCTGTCCCTGTCCTGCCCTTTGCTTGTAGGCACGGAGGCAATCTCATCCACCACATCCAGACCGCTCACCACTTCACCAAATACAGTATAGTTCTGATCCAACTGCGGTGTGCCGCCGATGGTTTTATAAACTTCCCGGTGTGCCGGTGGAATTTTATAACCGTGCAGGCGAACGATTTCAACAGAATCCAGTTCCTTATCCGTGAATGTTCTTCCCTGTACAATATAAAACTGGCTGGCACTGCTTCCCTTTTCCGGATTTCTCTGATCGCCTTCTCTTGCAGCCGCTAAAACTCCTTTCTTATGAAAAAGCGAAGGATGGAATTCAGCAGGAATGGTATAATCGGGACCGCCATTACCCAACGATTGGCCCGGCTGTGCATGTTTGCTGTTTGGATCGCCGGACTGGATCATGAAACTTTTAATAACACGGTGAAATAAAACACTGTCATAATAACCCGATTTCACCAGCCGTAAAAAATTATCGCGGTGCAAAGGAGTGGAATCATATAAACGCAGAATGATGTTCCCTTCTGTTGTTATCAACTCCACGTTCCGTTTGCGGTCCTTCTTTTTGAGTTTGACATTTTGCTGAGAAAAAGCGAGCAGCGAAAAACAGATAGCGAAAACAAGAAGCAGTCCTTTCATCAAAAATCATTTTGCTGAAAATACAGGAGAATATGATCTTTTAAAAAGTTTTCCTGTTCAATAGCGTGCATATCAGGCATTGGTTTTAATTGTTTGAAATGAGGCCAGCCCTCTTCATCCACATGCGATAATTGGTAGAAACCGCTTGCTGAAAGCACCGTACAAACGGCAATATGCATCAGGTCTTGTTTTTGTTCCTTGGAAAATTTTTCACGGATGTCTCCGAGTTCCTGTATTCCTATCATGAACAAAACAGTTTCCACGTCCGGCTTTTTACCGAAACGTTGCATCAATTTTTCTTCTAACTTCCACCAGCGGCTTTGCAGGTCATCACTAATATTCATAGCTGCAAAGCAACTTTGTTTTATGGAATGGACAAAAGATGATTTTCTAATTTCTACGGACAAAAGCAAAATTGATGTGAATTATGTGCATTGGTTTCTCACCCATTCCTATTGGGCAGGAGGCATTCCCATTGAAACCGTTCAACGTTCCATTGAAGGCTCTCTTTGTTTCTCTGTTGTTTATCTGAATCACCAGGTAGGATTTGCAAGAGTCATTACCGATGAAGCTACCTTCGCTTACCTGGCCGATGTTTTTATTGATGAAAACTTTCGTGGAAAAGGATTAAGTAAATGGCTGATGGAAGTGATCATAAACTATCCCACGCTGCAAAGTTTGAGAAGATTTTTATTAGCCACCAGAGATGCGCATGGATTATACAAACAATTTGGCTTTGAGCCTTTGAACAATGTTGATCGCTGGATGCAGATTCATAAACCCAATATTTACAAGCAAGATCAATCTGTGTAATCCTTCCTAATCATTCAGTCCGTGACTCAAAATCCTTAATCTGCGGTTATCTTTGCCAACCGAAAATTAAGATCATGTTGCAGTTAACTACTTTACGCAATAACACAGAATTGGTAAAAGAACGTCTGGCGATAAAAAATTTCAAAGAGATCAACCTGGTTGATGAGATCATTGCTTTGGATGATGAACGAAAAAAATTCACCTTCCAGTTTGATGAAACCAAAGCGAAGATCAATGCGGCTTCAAAAGAAATCGGAATACTAATGAGCAAAGGGCAAAAAGAAGATGCTGAAGCAAAAAAGAAAGAAGTGGAATCTTTCAAAAATGAATTGGACC
>JAICTW010000016.1 GCA_025936195.1 Flavisolibacter sp. | reverse complement strand
CGGGTTGGTACAAAACTGGCCAACACCCAGGGTAAGAGAAGCGACAAATGTCTTTGCAAGATCAACCGGCGATGCTTTTAATTTTTCAGGAAACAAAAACATGGGATTGATGCTTCCCATTTCAGCAAAAACTGGAATGGGTTCTTTTCTTTGATTGCCCCAATCAAATAATTGCCGACCCCCAAGATAAGAACCCGTAAAACCTACAGCTTTTGTCAGGGGATGTTTTACAAGCGCTTCCCCTACTTCGAACGAAGCGCCGTAAACATGGGCAAAAATTCCCTTTGGCATTTTACAATCTTCAGCGGCTTTTAAAATCAATTCTGCAACCCTGGTTGAAGTCTCCGCATGTGCAGGATGCGCTTTTACAATTACAGGACAACCTGCAGCAAATGCAGAAGCGGTATCACCGCCTGCAGTTGAAAATGCAAACGGGAAATTACTGGAACCAAATACCACCACGGGACCCAACGGAATCATTGTTTTTCGAATGTCGGGCTTTGGCGGATTTTTGTCGGGCAGGGCTGTATCAATTCTTACGTCTAACCAATTTCCTCTCTCGCAGGCTTCGGCATAACTGTTTAATTGGAATACCGTTCGTCCTCTTTCACCTTTTAATCTTGCTTCCGGCAAATGGGTTTCCCGCATGGCGGTTTGTATCAATTCATCACCACTGTTTTCCAATAACCGGGCAATAGCTCTCATGTATTCAGCTCTTTGCCTGAGTGATAGTTTTCTGTACCGGAGAAATGCCGCCCATGCGTTTTGTTGGATTTCATCTATTTCTTCAATAGCCGTGTCTTTATACATTCGAAAAATTTAAAAATGAATAATAATTTTCGCAATGACGTTTATAATTCCATGTGCAATGAAAAACTTAATCCCTCCGAAATTTTTAAGCAAAGAAAGGCACTCCCGGAGTGGCATATTTCTTTAGGCCTTCGTCATTGATCTCTACTCCGATTCCGGGCTTGTCGGATACCACCAGGAATCCTTTTTCAATAAAGGGCTTATCGTATTTGACAATCTCTTTCCATTTTGGTTGAGTATCGCTCAGTGTCTGCCATTCGAGAATATGGAAATTGGGTACGGCTGCGCAAACGTGGGCGGTTGCCATGGCTCCGAGATACGAGCCCACCATGTGCGGTGAAAACGGCGTGTAATAAGCATTGGCAAGAGCCGCTATTCGCTGTCCTTCGCCAAGGCCACCACATTTTTGAAGATCGGGCATGATGATATCAATGGCTGATTCAGACAATAAACGCGTGTATCCATAGGTCAGATAAAAATTCTCTCCGCCGCAAATTGGAGTGCTTGTTTCCTGCGTGATCGTTTTATACACATCAACATTATCTGCAGGCACAGGTTCTTCCAGCCACATCAAATTTAAAGGCTCCATCACTTTCGCAACTTTCCTGCCGGTGGGTGCATCATAGCGTCCATGCATGTCCACACAAATATCAATGTGCGGACCAACTTCTTTTCGAACGGCTGCAATGGAATTATACATCCTTTCTATTTCAGCGTTGCTTGCCGTCCAGTTCCACCGGTCGTATTTATTAGGATCGTTCGCTTCATCGATGTCAAACTTCACAGCCGTGTATCCTCTGTCGACCGCTCCCCTGGCTGCTTTGGCATAATCTTCAGGAACTGGATTGCGAACCGTGTATAATTCGGTGTCGCAATACACTCTTACTTTATCGCGAAACTTGCCACCTAACAGCTGGTAGACAGGCACGCCCAACGCCTTTCCGCACAGGTCCCACAAAGCCGCATCAAAAGCACTTAAAACCGCCACATACATGCCCGACTGGGCGCCTCCGAAAAAGGCTCCCTTGCGGAACTGTTCGAAAATAGCGTTAGGAGACAAAGGGCTTCTTCCTTTTAACTGGTTGCCGAGGCGTTGAACCAGGTAATAGGTCCCGCCAATAGCATCTACCGCTTCGCCCTCGCCGACAATATCCTGGTTGGTATAAATCTTTACAAACAGTCCTCCACCAGAGTAGGCACACTTAACATCGGTAATTTTTAAATCAGAAGGTGCAGACATTTTGGGAGTTCTTTCCATTGCAGTGGAAAGCCCTTGTCCAAAAGTTTTGGAAAAAGTAGCAAACGGTGTTAATGCTGCTGCAATAGCAGCCTTGGTCATAAATGATCTTCTTGATGTTGACATAAAATCTTGTATTAGTAGTGAAGGATAGTTTCATTTTGGGTCTTGAGTTTTACCATGTTCTGTCTTTCAGAAAATTCTGAATGGTTTCTTTTGGAACCGGCAATTCATTAATATGATCATTCAGCCATTTGGAAAAATCCTTTTCAATTTCGTCTGTCCAGCGTGCATC
This sequence comes from Flavisolibacter sp., assembly GCA_025936195.1. Next base: position 9,844 of record JAICTW010000016.1, on the reverse strand, counting down.
AATTTGCCCGGCTGTGTATTTGCCTTCTCTCAATCGCTGGTGACCGAACATATCTCTCAACCGAACAATTTCTGATGTAATCACCACTTTTTCTGCTAACTGGGGAGGAATAAAAACAACCACGCCCATTTTGCCCAGCACCACGTCTCCCGGCATAACGGTGACAGTACGAATGCGGGTAGGATGATTGATACCTACGATCATGGTGGTCAAATCCCTGTTTGAGCCAAAACCCGGATTGTGATAAGATGGATCATAACTGGTATAAAATGAAGTGAAGCCTCCGATTTCCTTCAGGCCTTCCAGGTCTCTCAAAGCACCGTCATATACAATCCCATTTCCAGTTCGTGCATAAATGGCATTCCCTACATTGTCGCCGATGGTTGGTCCGTTTCTTTTTGCACCAAATTGATCGGCGACGTAGACATCTCCTTTTTGCAGCATTTCCACTGCCCAAACGTTCTGACCCCTTCTGCCTTCTTTTTTCCCAAACGAATCAATAGCCTTCCAAACATCGGGGCGGCCAGGCATAAAGGTTGCAGTTACGGCACGTCCTACCAATACACTGTCGGGATTGATTACCTCCCAGTTTTCGGCTACCTGGTACCGGTAGCCGGCATTGGTTAATACAGCCCATGCTTCTTCCACGCTTACCTGTTTCATTCTACGGATAATATCATCGGGCACTTTCGGACGCCCGTCAGCAAAACGTTCGCCTTTCCATTCTGAAGTCAAAGCAATGAGTTCATCTTTTGATATCTGTACCGATTGTGCAGCCAGTTGGCTCACCAGTACCGCAAGTGAAAAGAGCAACAAAAAGCATCTGATTTTGGTCATAACAATTTATTTTTTTAAGAACAAACAATTTTTAAATAGCATTTGCCTTCATAACTTCCATTTGTTCAGCATTCAATTCCTTTTCAGAACCTTCTTCTTTGGTCAGGTGATTATGCCACCAGCTGGCCAGACAAGATCCATTTACATTCATCACGGGTCCGAAGATGGCTGGCGCCAATCCCGCGGTGGCAATTTTACCCATCGTCAATGCAAGGCCCGTAGCCAATCCTGCGTTTTGCATTCCCACTTCAAGAGAAATCGTCCGGGCGTCTCTTTCGTTGAATCGCAAGAGCCGTGCAGACCAGTAACCGAGGAAAAATCCGGCAACGTTGTGGAGTAAAGTTGCCACAAGTAACAAGGCGCCCACTTCCAAAAGATTGTCTCTTCCTGCAGCCACCATAATGGCGAGTATCAGCGCAATGCCGGCCATTGAAATCACGGGCATCACTTTATCAAGCCAGCTGAATCTTCCCCGCATCAGGTAGTGAAAAGCCAGTCCAGCTATAATAGGAATGATGACGATTTTTGTAATGTCCCAAACCATTGCCCAAAAATCTATCTGCACGAAACTTCCGCCCAACCACTGCAAAAGCAGGGGCGTTAAGAAGGGAGCTAACAAGGTTGAAACGGTCGTTACAGAAACAGAGAGTGCAAGATTGGCTCTGGCGAGATAAGCCATCACGTTGGATGCCAAACCACTTGGGCAACAACCCACCAGGATGATTCCTGCTGCAATTTCACTGGGGAAGTGAAACATGCTGGCGATGGTAAAACCAACTAAGGGCATGATCAAATAATGAAAAACAACACCCACGATAATTCCCTTGGGCATACGCACTACGTTGGCAAAATCTTTTAAGCTCAATTCGGTCCCCATGCCGAACATGATGATCTGGAGCAAAGGAATAATGAGTACAGAAAGTTTAAAGCTGCCAATGATTACAAAATGCCGCGGGTAATACATGGCAAAGCTCACCACGCCAATAATCATTACAGTATAGGAAAGACCCTTGAGAAACTGGTTTCCCCTGAATGCAATAGCAAGAGAAAAGAAAAACAACATCAAAAGCCAACCACCCAATTCATTCAAATGCCTGGCGGTTAGAAAAATCCAGGCGACGAGAAGAGCGGCTGCAGCCAGGTAAAAAATTCTGTAGATCGTGTTTTTATTCATAGCAAGTAATTAAACAGTGATTCACTTAGTTGTTATGCTGCAAATCGGCGATGGCCTCAAATTCATCAAACAGTTTGGTACCCAGCCTTTCGAAGATGGCATATTGCTTACTATAGACTTTATGGCTTTGCTGTTGCGGATAAAAGCTGTCCTGAAGTTTTATTCCCTGTGCCGCTTCATCCAAATTTTTAAAGATCCCCAATTCGGTTGCACTGAGTAAAAAGCCACCGGTGGCCACACTGTCCGGTCCCGAACCGTGTTTCAGTTGAACAGGTTTGTTGAAGATATCAGCCATCACTTGCGTCCATAAAGGGAAAGCAGCAAATGTTCCGTTGGCGGAAATGGTTTTAAAATTGCGATGTTCTTCCAGTGTCTTAACAATGCTGAAAAAACCGAACATGATTCCTTCGATGGTGGCCCGTAGAAAATGACGCTGCTCATGCTTGATATTTAAACCAAAATAAACACCGCGGGCATTGGCGTTCCAGATTGGCGCTCTTTCACCTTGCAGGTAGGGAAGAAAAATCAAACCGTCTGAACCAGCGGGCACTTTAGCGGCATCATTGATCAGGCTTTCCATACAGTCTTCAAGGTCAAATGCTTTTTTAAAATCACCGAATTGTTTGACATACCATTCAAACACGGATCCGACATTGTTGGTGGGTCCACCCGAAACGTAATGATTTTCGGTCAGCACATAATTAAACAACCGCTGTTTTTCATCCTGCAGCACTTCTTTGCCAACCACTCTTACCGCTCCACTTTCTTCCAGTGTGATGGTCGCCTTTCCATCGTCCCAAACTCCTGCGCCGAGTGTTGCCATGCAACCATCACTCGAGCCAACAAGAATTCTCACTTGATCATGCAGGCCAAGCGAGGTTTGAAATTCCTTTTTCAGTTTCCTGGGCGCATAAAAGACCGGAACCACATCGGCCAATCTTGTTTTATCAATTCCTGCATATTCTAAAGCATCCTCTTCCCACTGTAAGGAATAGATATTAAGCATGCCCGTGGCCGAAGCTATACTGTAATCAACCACGTACTCGCCCGTAAGCTGTTGAAGGATGTAGGTTTTTATTGAGAGGAATTTTTGTGCTGCAGCAAAGCGGTCTTTGTCATGGTTTTTTAACCAAGTGATTTTATTCAGTGGTGACATGGCGTGTATCGGTGTGCCGGTCGTTTTGTATAAAGAAGTTCCGAGCCCGGAGCTTTTTAAATCCTTTGCCTCGTTTTTAGCACGGTTATCCGACCATACAATCGCGTTTCCCAAGGGCACGCCATGCCTGTCAATTGGCAATACACTGTGCATGGCTGAATTAAAACAAATGCTTACCACTTTATATTTTTTCGGATGAATTTTTTCATTCAAAAAATTCTTGAGTATGTAAAGCATAGTAATAAAAATCTGTTCGGGATCCTGTTCACTGAAATCAGGATGCGCATGAAATGTTGGAAACGCTCCTTTAGAAGACCCGAGCAGGGTGCAGTTCAAATCAAAAGCAGTAACCCTGATGGCACCTGTTCCTATTTCGATGGCAATAATGCATTCCATGATCAAAAAAATTTAGTCTGTTGTTGACAGGTTTTTCTTTCTGAACTCACTCGGCGTGTAGCCCGTAAGCTTTTTGAAAGTAGTGGCAAAATGCTGTGAAGAATAAAAGCCCATATCCAGGGCTATGTCGGTAACATGTACATCGCGGCGCTTCAGTAATTTAATAGCCTCCGAAATGCGGATGTTGATCAAATAATTTAACGGAGAAAAGCCCGTATAGTTTTTTACTTTCTCGGAAAATGCAGTTGTACCCAGGCCGACCAATGCAGCCATCTCGTCTACGGTCCATTGACGAGAAAGATCTTCACGAAGCGATCGTTCCAGTTTCATGAACGTTTGTGGGAAATCCCTGCTCGAATTATTCTGACGCGTTAGTTGTCTTGCTATTAAAATAAACAACTCGTCTATCAATTGATTAACGAGAGTGCAATAGCCAATTTCCTGATTAATAAATTCGTCATGTAAATTCTGGAACACAGTTGCTGCCTCTTTTGATTTGGACAGGACGGGACAATTATTGAGCAATAAAATATTTCCGATGGTGCGGCATTCATTATCCGAAAGTCCGCTCCAATGACCCATTGCCATTCTGCCGTTTCGCTCGCATTTTGCTAGCCTGAGATGAAGCCATGACACCATTCCTATATCTAGGAGGTCCTTCTCCCCACCAAAACGCTGACCTGGTAAAATAATCGCCAGATCACCAGGATAAAGAATGTGATTCTGTTCTTCGATCATCCAGTCAAAGCGTCCATCTATTACATAATAAAAGCGAAGAAAATCACATGCTATTTTTTTCAAAGAATCAAATTGTATGGTGCTGATTTTTTTTATAGCAAATTCAATGATGTGAGGAAAGGCATGAAGCTCTTTACATTCTTTTTTTAAATGGTATTGGTTCATGCAACCGTTAGTTTCTGGATTCGCAAATTTTCGTTGAACGATATTAGTGATAAAAATTAAAGAGCTTGTACAATATTCTTCGCTGGCTTTTATTGGAAGTTTTTTGCCAGGAAGTTGAGATACTTTGTCTAATCGTTGAAAGGACGTTTATCCCCGGAGTCCATCTTTTATTTAATAAACATCTTGCTATTATGAGAAAAAAAACCTGGCAGCTTCCTGCCCACCTGAACAAATTGTTCTTCTTATTCTCGCTTTTATTTTTCTCTGCTACGGCTTTTTCACAAACCACGGTTACGGGTACTGTTAGCGATGCTGATAAGAAACCAATCAGCGGTGTGTCCATACAAGTAAAAGGCACCAACCGTATTGTATTGAGTAATGGCGCGGGAAGATTCAGTATTAGTGCATCAGGAAACGATGTACTGGTATTCAGTTATATCGGCTTTGTCACGCAGGAAGTGCCGTTAAACGGAAGGGAAAGCCTGAACGTTTCGATGGCGGCAAACGCCCAGAACATGGAAAACGTAGTGGTCACTGCTTTGGGAATCAAAAAAGAATCAAAGAAATTGGGCTATGCAACGACGCAGGTCAATGCTGATGAACTCGTGAAAAACAGAACTGTCAACGTCGGAGAATCCCTCGAGGGAAGGGTTGCGGGACTGAATATTACTCCTCCGGCAGCAGGTGCCGGCGCCAGTAACCAGATACGCCTGCGTGGACAGGTTGGTTTTGCAGGAGCGGACAATTCTCCGCTGTTAATAATTGATGGAATTCCCCTGGACCAGGATGCCAGGAATGCAGAAGGCAATGGCCAACAACGTGACCGCGGGGATAATTTGGCAAACATTAACCCCGACGATATTGAAAGCATGACCGTTTTAAAAGGTTCTACAGCTTCTGCACTTTATGGTTGGAGAGGATCCCGCGGTGCTATCGTGATTACAACCAAATCCGGTCAAAGGAACCAGGGGATTGGAGTTGATTTTACCTCCAGCTATACAAATTCTGAAGCCTTAAATTATATGGGCGAGATTGTTCAAACCGAATATGGCCAGGGCCAGTCAGGCGTTAAAAATACAACTGCCGGTCAGGCTCAATCGAACGGACAGTTTGGATGGGGCGCAAAATTGGATAATCAGCCTACCATCAACTACGATGGTGTTACGAGGCCTTATTCTGCATACCCTTTTCAGCTTTTTGATTTCCTGAGAAATGGCACGAACCTCACCAATACACTTGCATTATCAGGTGGTAATAACAATGGAAGTTTCAGGGCATCCATTTCAACCACGGGAGCAAAGGGCATAGTACCAATGAATGAATATAATAGAAGAATATTCAACGCAGGCATCAATCAAAACATTACTCAAAAGCTCAAGTTGCAGCTAAACATTAATTATGCGGATGAGAATTATATTAACCCTCCTCAGATAGGCACCCAAGGCGATGGTGCTGTGAATTTCTTCAACCGGATGGCGATCTCGGTACCAATTGAGGCTTACCGGGAACATGCCATTGATCCGGCAACAGGAGCAGAGTGGAAGACCAATGGATTTTTGGGCACAATCAATAATCCTTATGTGCCAATACAAACGGCGCAACATTGGCAGGAAGATCGAAACCGCCTTCTGGGAACCAGCACACTGCGTTTTGATGTAACCAACTGGCTTTATGCACAGGGCAGGTTTAGCTATAACAAATATAACAGCTTTACTGAATGGTATGCAACAAATGCCACTGGAGCCGCCACACTTAAAAACAGTAGTGATGGTACTTATAGAGGCAGTTATAATATTGCTCATACCTGGTCAACTGAAATCAATGCCGACTTTCTTGTCGGCGCAAATAAAGAATTTGGAAAATTTTCTGTTGATGCAGCCTTTGGTGGCAACACACAAAGAAACGAAAGCAGTACTATGAGTGAAAGTGCCACCAATTTTACAGTGCCTGATCTTTATACCATCCAAAATGGTTCAGTTAAAAATGCAAATCCTCTTGGGTTTTCCAGATTCCGGGTCAATTCTCTTTATGGCTGGGCTGAATTAGGATACAGGGGATTGCTTTATGTTAATGTAACGGGCAGAAATGATTGGTTCTCCGTGTTGAATCCTGAGCACGACAACATATTTTATCCATCTGCAACCGGCAGCTTTATCTTTTCTGAATTGCTTAAGAACTGGAAATGGCTTTCATACGGAAAGTTACGAGGTGGTTGGTCACAAACAGGAAGTATTGCCGGTATAGGGCCTTTTGAAGGTCTGCTGACTTATAATATCAATGCAAACCTGTTTAATGGTCAAACCTTAGCCACTATTGCTAACACCGATGCTCCAAATCCACTGCTGCAGCCCTTTACCGTAACAGAAAAGGAAATAGGATTGGAACTTAGGATGTTTAAAAGCAGGTTGCTTCTTGACATAGGAGGATTTGATAAGGTAACGACGAAGCAGGTAATACCCATTCAGCTTTCCGATGCTTCAGGATATACTACTTCAAAAGAAAACCGGGCTTCATTGAAGAACAGCGGTTTGGAAACCTTGCTAGAATACAAGGTGTTGCAAAACCAAAACTTAAGTTGGACTACCTCTTGGAACAACGCCTATCTTAAAACAAAAGTTCTTGACGTGGGCAATCCAAGCGGAACCATTTTGCTGCTGTATTTTAATGGTACAGGCAATGAGTTCCTTGGAGAAATAAGATATACCGAAGGATTACCAATGAACCAATTATACACGAAACATTACAAGAGAGATGATAAGGGACAGGTTCTCGTTGCTGATAATGGTCGATTAATTGAAGATAAAACAAGTGGTCCCATTGGAACCGGCTACTATCCGGTGGGTAGTTCAATTCCGAAATTTACCGGTGGCTGGAATAATGCGGTCAGCTATAAGAACCTGACGCTTGGTGTATTCATTGACTACAAGTTTGGCGGCACTGTACTATCGTCTACACTTTTGAATATGACGAGACAAGGGCTTTCTAAATTGTCTTTGCAGGGTCGCGAAGGGGGGATCATAGTTCCCGGAGTTTATGCAAGTTCTGGTCAGCCAAACACTACAGCAGTTACTGTTGCAAATAATGGATTGCAGAATTACTGGACGGATTTCAGAAATTATCAAATTGGTGATCCTTTTACATTTAAATCAGATTTCATCAAGCTCCGAACCGTTTCGCTGGCTTACAACTTTACAAGCCTTCTGCAAAAGGCAGTACCAATGAATTTCGTCAAGGGGTTGACATTATCAGCGTCCGTTCGTAATGTCGCAATCATTTACAAGGACCTGCCGGGTCTTGATCCTGAAGCTATCCAGTCATCAGGAGACATCAGGGATGGTTATGAGAACTCCTCACTGCCTACAACCCGTAATTACAATCTTACTTTAAATGTCAAATTCTAACGATTATGCTAACGATAATGAAAAAATTAATTTTTATAACCTCGGTTTTATTATTTGCAGGATGCGATAAGGGTTTTGTAAAAGAAAATACCGATCCTTATGCAATTACTTCAATTGACCCTGCTCTTTTATTTGCAGGCGCCCAGCGAAGCCATATCGGAACATGGTATGGTGAACATATAATTGTTCAGCAATTTGCGGTTCCTTATAATACCGGAGCCAACCTTGGTTTTAATTTTAATGAAGATATTGATGGTAACAGCAATCCAAAATGGACTTCGGCCTATCCTGGGACACTCAAAAATATCATCCATGCTATGGATCTTTTGGGGCCTAATACAGACCGTGTGAATCTAATGAGTATGCTCCGAATATGGAAAGCTCAAATATTTATGGGTCTTGTTGACAACTACGGAGACGTTCCTTACTCGGAAGCGGGAAAAGCTGTCAGTGGAGCGATCTTCTTTCCAAAATACGACGATGATGCCGCTATTTATGATGATTTACATAAAGAGCTTAAAGAAGCAACCGCAACGTTAAATCCCTCTGCAGATTATGTATCAGCCGATCTGTTTTATGGTGCTAACGCACAACCATCAGTTAAAACAACAAATGCAGCAGACCAGGTAGCCAAGTGGAAAAAGTTAGGCAATTCATTACTATTAAGACTGGGAATGCGCTATTCCAAAGTAAATCCTACAAAGGCTGCAGCCATTGTGGCGGAAGCGTTCACAGGTGGAGTAATGACTTCCAATGCTGATAATGCCTATGTTAAGTACGACGGAACATTATACGCTCAAGCTGACAATGCGACCCTGCAAAATTTTTCCCAGTTTAACTATGCTGCGGAGCCTTTTGTAAACCACCTCAAGTCTACCAACGATCCCCGCGGAAAACTCATGATAGCACAATTTGCAGACCCCGGCAAAATTTCAAATGATCCTAATCCCGATACGGTTTTAGCTGATCAATTTGGTGCTCCAATAGGAGTAACTGATGCAGAGATTACGGCACCTGGCAGTCCTTATAGAGGGGCTCGTGGAGGAGGGCTTAACTATTCACAGTTTAACATTAAAGTATTGGCTTCGCCGGCCGTTCCTGAGTTTTATGTGACGTATGCCCAAACCGCCTTATTGCTGGCTGAAGCAGCCAAAAGAGGCTGGCTACCAGGAGGTGACGGTGCTGCACAAACGCATTACGAAGATGCTATCAGGGCTGATATGGCTACATATTCCATGTACCCCGGAGCCTATGCTATTTCAGCATCGGATGTAAATGGATACATAGCTCAACCTGGAGTAGCTTACGATCCGGCTAATGCACTTCAATTGATCAATACCCAATATTGGATTGTTAATATCAGAAATGGTACAGAGGCATGGGCGAATTTCAGAAGAACCGGATATCCTGCTTTAAGTCCTAATCTTTACAACAATAATCTTAATGGTGGGTTTGTCCACAGGATGTCTTATCCTAATGTGGAGGCATCCTCGAATACCGAAAACTACCAGGCTGCTTCAGCGGCTATTGGTGGTGACAAATTAACGTCACGGGTTTTTTGGGACACTCAATAACCGGAGACGAAGGGAGAAAACTGATTTAACAACACCTACTACATCATTTCTCTCTTTTCAGCAGTAGACCTTATGTTTATACATAGGGTCTTTCTAATAAAAAATAAATCCTGAAAAGAGATTTTGCTGTTGGCAATACCTTTGACCAACAGCTGGCATACTGTGTATATAAAAAGCAAATTAAACGGGTTCAATGAAAGAAGAAAAAATTGATAATTCTTCAACAATAAAACTTCGAAGTTTCGATTGGTTTGGTAAGAATGACAAGATGGGATTTGTGCATCGCTCCTGGTTACGCAACCAGGGCTACCCGGATGATTATTTCCGTGGTCGCCCTGTGATTGGCATTTGCAACACCTGGAGTGAACTTACGCCCTGCAACGGACACTTAAGAGATTTTGCT
>JAICTW010000082.1 GCA_025936195.1 Flavisolibacter sp. | reverse complement strand
TATAGCTTCGTATTGATGCGTAAAAACAAGCGTAAGAATAACGATGCGTTCAATAATGCCGATCCATTTGCCGGCATTTCCCAAAGCGGGTGCATCTGCAATTTGCTCTCTCCATTTTTTAGTTAACTGTCCAATCAAAATTCCGGCAGGAAACGAAACAAATACATAAGCAGTGATGATCGTCAAAATACGTTTGGTGTTGACTATGCCCCATGCTGCAACAAGATCATCAACATTCAGAAAAACAAAATACCAGCAAACAAAAATGACAAATAAGTGCAGGCATTGATCAATTAAAAAATAGGCCGCTTCATTAGGCTGGTATGATTTCCATCCGTCAATAAGAACATGTGTTATCAAAACAATGAGTGCTATCAACCAATAATGCAATCCTATCAGCAATAAAGCAACCAAAGCCGTTATCAGGCCGTGCAGATATAAATGCACTGAACGGAAATGTTTTTTCTTCCTGCTTTCCACCCAGGCGGTTGGTTGCAATACAAAATCAGTAAGCAAATGCGCCAGTATCAGCTTAACTAACCAAAGTATATACATGATCAGGACTCAATTAATTGTACAAGGTTTTGAAAATCGGCCAGCAGTTTTTCTATTTCAAGCCAGCCTGCCGATTGCGTATGCTTATGCACAGTGCTCTGTGTTTTTCGTAATCGCTTAGCTGTTTCTATTTGCGTTTGCTGCAGCAGCAATTCATAAACAACGGCTGCCTGCTTTACCGTTAATCGCCGGAAAAGATAATCAACAAACTGCGAAACAACTTTCAAACCTAAATTAACAGCTTTATTTTTTTCGTTGCAAACAATAATGAGGCGTTCGTCTTTAGGAAGTTTGTCAAACGCCCTTCCCGATAAGACAAAAACTTCGGCTGTGGTGGTTTTCAAAGATTTTATAGGAAGCTTTACATTGCCGATTCCTATGCTGGCGCGGACATCGGCCGGTGTTTCCTCTGAAGATAATTTGATGGCAATTGTTCGTAACTTAAGGAGGATGCGAAGGGCATCTTCAGCCGATTTAAAAACTACCTGGAAACTGTCGCCGCGAAAAAATTCATACTGGTATTGTTCCAATACCGGCGTAAAGAGTTTCATTAATTTTTTATATTCCGCTTTGGAGAGCTTTGTTGAATTGACAATATCAGCGGTGATAACGGCTCCGGCCATTTAAATGGTTTCTGCGAAATTAGCCTAAAAAGGCGAATTTTTGAAATTATCGCCTAAAAAGGCGAATTTTTATAATTATCGCCTAAAAAGGCGAATTAGTTTTTGTGCAGAAGATTGTCTGGTTCTCCCTAATTTTAAAACCTAAACTTTTACGAATGAAGTATGTTTTCCTTGCTGCTGCTTTTTTTCTTTTTCTTTCTTCCGGAGCGCAATCAAAATTAATGGGCTTTACGGAAGCCGATGCTGCCAAACAAAAGGATTGGGAAAAACAATTCGATGCACAATTAAATGCAAAGAACCTGGACACATGGATGAAGTATCTTTCTTCACATCCGCATCATGTTGGTTCGCCACAGGATAAACTAAACGCCGAATACATTGCAAGCCTGTTTAAGCAATGGGGCTATCAAACACAAATTGAAACCTACTATGTTTTATTTCCTACGCCTAAAACAAGAGTGCTGGAATTGTTAGGATCAAAACCATACAAGGCAAAACTGGAAGAGCCGGCGTTAGCGCAGGACAAAACATCAGGACAAAAATCAGAACAGTTGCCCGGATACAATGCGTATTCCGCAGACGGAGATGTAACTGCCGAATTGGTTTTTGTGAACCGCGGCGTGCCTGCCGATTACGAAGAACTGCAGCGAATGGGCGTGGACGTAAAAGGAAAGATTGTGATTGCAAAATATGGAGGTTCGTGGAGAGGCATTAAGCCGAAAGTTGCTTACGAGCATGGCGCTATCGGTTGTATTATTTATTCCGATCCTGCTGATGATGGTTATGTGCAGGGCGATGTTTATCCTGAAGGGCCTTTTCGTCCAAAGGATGGCATTCAACGCGGCTCTGTAATGGATATGCCCGTGTATCCCGGCGATCCTTTAACTCCTGGCATTAGTGCAACAAAAGATGCCAAACGGTTGGACAGAAAAGACGCCACAACGATCATGAAAATTCCGGTGCTGCCCATTTCTTATGAAGATGCTTTGCCTTTGTTGCAATCATTAAGCGGACAGGTGGTTCCGGCTTCGTGGAAAGGTGGACTGCCAATTACCTATCATGTTGGTCCGGGTAAGGACAAAGTGCATTTGAAACTGGAATTCAATTGGGACATTAAACCGGTAAATAATGTGATTGCCAAAATGCCCGGAAGCGAATTCCCGGATCAATGGATCATCCGCGGCAATCATCACGATGCCTGGGTGAATGGAGCCAGCGATCCTTTGAGTGGAATGGTTTCTGAGTTAGAAGAAGCAAGATCTATTGGTGAATTGGCAAAGAAAGGATTCAAACCAAAAAGAACATTAGTGTATTGTGCATGGGATGGAGAAGAACCTGCATTGTTGGGTTCAACAGAATGGGCAGAAGACCATCAGCAGGAGTTAATAAAAAAAGCAGTTGCTTATATCAATACTGACAATACAGGAAGAGGTTTTATCGGCGCCGGCGGTTCGCATACGCTGGAACCTTTCTTTAATCAAATCATAAATGATGTCATTGATCCGCAAACGGGAGTAAGCATTAAAGAGCGCCGTTATGCGAAAGCATTAGTGGATGCTGATAAAGCAACGAGAGCAAAATTGATGGACAACACTTACTATAAAATAGGAGCTTTAGGCGCTGGTTCTGATTATTCACCTTTCATTCAGCACATCGGTATTGCCTCCATGAACCTGGGCTTTGGTGGAGAAGATAATGGCGGCGATTACCATTCTGCTTATGATTCTTACGATCATTATACAAGGTTTGGTGATCCAGGATTTCAATACGGAGTGGCTTTGTCAAAAACTACCGGAAGAATTATGATGCGTTTGGCCAATGCCGATGTTCTTCCATTTGATTTCAACAGCTTTTACAAAACACTGAATGATTATGCAACGGAAGTAAAAACATTGCTGGATAATGAAAGAAGTGAAACGGATATGGAGAACAAAATGATAAAAGATAATTTATACCAATTAGCAAAAGATCCCACCAAAACTTATTTTCCTCCGCAAACAAAGACACAGGTACCTTATTTGAATTTCAGTGAGCTGGATAATTCTTTGATGCAATTGAAAAATCTGGCAGAAGAATACCAGAAAGTATACAACAGTGGAACGCAATTGCCGGTAGAAAAACAGAATCAATTGAACCAGATCTTGTTTACGGCTGAAAGAAGTCTGATCTCTGAAAATGGATTGCCGCGAAGATCCTGGTACAAGCATGAAATTTATGCACCTGGATTTTATACCGGCTACGGCGTGAAAACATTGCCGGCCATCCGCGAAGCCATTGAGCAAAGAAATTGGAAAGAAGCACAGGAAGGAATTAGCACTGTTTCGCAAACGATACAAGCCTACAATGCGCAGGTGAAGCAGGCAGTTAATTTGTTGGGACAACCCACTTTCTAATTACAATAAAATACTCAACTACCTTTGGCTGATTCGTTCAGTCAAAGGTTTTTTATTGTGAAGAAATTACCGGAAATCTTTTTGGAATCGTTAGAGGGAATTGAAGGATTCAATAAAGATGCTTTTATAAAAGTTCATGAAGCAGGAGAGCAGGTTACATCTATTAGAATCAATCCGGCGAAGACGTCAAACGTCAATCGCCAATCATCAATTCCAGAGACATTCAGTTCATTCCACTCTTTGAATAGCTTAAGCCAAAGTGCATCTCCAATTCACGTTTCACGATTGGCGATTGACAAAAAAGTTCCCTGGTCTCAATATGGATTTTATTTAAAACAACGTCCTTCATTTACTTTCGACCCTTTCTTTCATGCGGGTTGTTATTATGTTCAGGAAGCATCGAGTATGTTCTTAGAGCAAGCGTTCAGGCAATTAGTTGATTTAACCAAACCTGTAAAAGTTTTGGATCTCTGTGCGGCACCAGGAGGAAAGTCCACACATATTCAATCGCTGATCTCTCCGGAAAGTTTATTAGTCAGCAATGAGATTATTAGAAGCAGGAATCATATTCTTATTGACAACATTATTAAATGGGGATGCAGTAATGTAATTGTTACCAACAATGATCCTTCTGCATTTCAAAAGCTCGAAGGCTATTTTGATGTTATGGTTGCAGATGCACCTTGCAGCGGAAGCGGCTTGTTTCGGAAAGATGAAGAAGCCATTGAGGAATGGAACTTGAACAATGTGCAATTATGCAGTCAAAGGCAACAACGCATTTTGGCCGATGCACTGCCGGCTTTAAAAGAAAACGGAATTCTTATTTATTCAACCTGCTCGTATTCCAAAGAAGAAGATGAAGATATTATGGATTGGCTGGCGGAAGAATTTGGAATGGAGAATTTAGAGTTGAGAACAGAAGAGAATTGGAACATTGTGGAAACACAATCTTCAAAAACAAATTCGAAAGGATATCGTTTCTATCCTTACAATTTAAAAGGTGAAGGCTTTTTCGTGGCCTGCTTTCGTAAAACAACATCGGCAAAAGAGCCCAAATACCGTGCTGCAAAAACAGAGAAAGCATCTGCAAAAGAAAGGATGATTCTTTCTTCCTCGATAAACAAAGCATACGAGCTTTTGAAGGAGAACAATTCTTTTTTTGCTTTGCCTTCAGTTTTACTCAATGAGTTTTCTGTTTTAAATTCTGTTTTGAATATTCAATACAAAGGCACAGGCATTGGGCAGATCATCAAAGACCGCCTGGTACCCGAACATTCTTTGGCTTTAAGCACCATAATTTCTGATGGCATTCCTTTTAATAAACTTTCTTATGAGCAGGCTATAAAATATTTGCAGAGGCAAGACGTTACACTTGAGACTTCGGGAAAAGGTTGGCAGTTGGTTCAGCATGAAGGCTATAATTTAGGATGGATCAATGTTCTGGCCAATCGCATCAATAATTATTATCCGAAAGAGTTTCGCATTTTAAAGCAGCGGAATGATTCTGCTTTTGAAAAATAATAAGCATATTTGTAAAGCTAACCGTACCCTGAAGCAATTCAGAAAAAAGTAAAAACATATCCAAATGAAAAAAAGTTTTTTGCTTGCCCTCATCCTTCTCTGCGGCACCATTGTATTTGCACAAAATCAACTCTTAGTTCAAAGCAGCGACAAAGGACTTTACCTGGTTCACAAAGTAAAGCCTAAGGAAAATTTTTATTCCATTGGCAGATTGTACAATATTTCTCCAAAAGCGATAGAAGCCTTTAATGGATTGGATATGAATAAGGGATTGAACATTGGGCAAACACTGAAAATTCCATTGAATGAGAGTAATTTTTCGCAAAGTATTTCTAAGGGCCAGCCTGTTTACTACGTTGTGGAACCGAAAGATGGTTTGTACAAAGTCAGTTTGAAAAACAATAACGTGTTGATGTCTGATCTGCGCAAATGGAACAAGCTTTCCAACGATAAAATTGCTCCCGGAAAAAAATTGATCGTTGGCTTTTTTATGCCTTCTAACGAGAGTGGCATAACTTCGCAGATCGAAAAAGAACCTGAAGTAAAACAGCCAACTGAAGAAAGAAAAGCACCGGTACTACAGCAGGAAACAGTTGCGGTCAATAAGGAAGAAGTTTCCCCAAAACAGGAACCTGAAAAGAAAATAGATCCTCCTCCAACAAAGCCTGTCACTACTGTTGCGGTTAATGATGGCAGTGGTTATTTTAAATCTCAGTTTGATCTGCAGGTAAAAACGCAGCCTGCAAAATCGGATGTAACAGCATCTGCCGGAATTTTCAAAACATCGAGCGGATGGCAGGACGGAAAGTTTTATGCTTTGATGGATAATGTTGAACCCGGAACCATCATCAAAGTGATAAATCCAACCAATAGCAAAGCTATCTTCGCAAAGGTATTGGGAGAGATGAGCGGCATTCGCCAGAACCAGGGATATGATGTTCGCATCAGCAATGCAGCAGCATCAGCTTTGGATGTTTCCGACGCAGATAAATTTATTGTACGGGTGAATTACTGATGTTCTCAACAATCAAATGGCTTCTTAAAAAATTACCGGTTCCCTTAAGCAGGAATCACTGGTACGATCTGCTTACCAAAAAGATCATTCGTCATTATTGCTCCCCAACTTCCAACTGTATTGACGCAGGAGCGCACAAAGGAGAAGTGTTGAACTGGTTTCTCCATTATGCACCAAAAGGAAAGCATTTTGCATTTGAACCCATTCCTTCTTTGTATGAAGAGTTGAAAAGAAAGTTTTCAAAAGAGAATTGCAATATTTACAAAATTGCTTTGTCCGATCGCCAATCAATTCTTCCTTTCAATTATGTGATCAGCAATCCGGCATACAGCGGATTAAAGAAAAGAAACTACGACCGGAAAAAAGAAGTGGATACTACCATACAAGTGGAAACCGGAGTTTTGGATACTATCATCCCTTCAAACATTCCCATTCATTTTATAAAAATAGATGTGGAAGGAGGGGAGATGAATATTTTAAAAGGCGCAACACGCATTTTGTCGAACGATCATCCGGTTGTTGTTTTTGAATTTGGTGTTGGAGGCAGTGATGTTTATGGAACCACACCGGAGGAGATGTATTCTTTTTTTCAAAAATTCAATTATAGAATCTTTCTTCTGAATGATTTTATAAAAAAGAAAGCTCCTTTATCGCTGACGGATTTTCAAAAACAATTTCATCATAAGCTCAACTACTATTTTGTGGCGCAGTAAATCCTAAACAGAATTTTAACTGTGTGAACCATTTGATTGTTTAAATTCACAATCTACTAAATCAGTATTATGAAACGGCTTCTTTTCTTTTTGCCTTCTTTGATAGTCACAACGTTTTTATTTGCGCAGTCACAGTCACAGCAACTGCAAATTTTATCCAGGCCTGAATTCTTCGATGTTAAAACAGTAAAAGCTACAACGGTTAAAAACCAGGCAATGACCGGCACCTGCTGGTGCTTCTCCACGACTTCGTTGCTCGAAAGCGATGAAATAAGAAAAGACAAACAGGAAATTGATTTAAGTGAAATGTTCACGGTGCGGAATATTTATATTGAAAAAGCAAAGAATTATATTCTTCGGCAGGGGCATGCTCAATTTGGTGAAGGTGGTTTGAGTCATGATATGATCCGTGCCACGGGAACTTACGGAGCTATTCCTCTATCCCTTTATACCGGTTTGGTAAATGGACAAACCGAATACAATCACCAGGAATTGTTTTCAAAATTGCAATCGTATTTGGATTCTGTTTTGAAAAAGCAACCAATCAGTGCCAATTGGCTGGATGGTTATACAAAGATCCTTGATCAATATCTGGGAGCTCCTCCAAAAGAGTTTTCTTACAACAATAAAACCTATACACCACAAAGCTTTGCAAAAGACGTTTTGCATTTTAATGCTGATGATTATGTAAGTCTCACTTCATTTACAGATCACCCTTATTACAGCTCATTTATTTTACAGGTGCCGGATAATTTTTCAAACGGCTCTTTTTACAATCTGCCTTTGAATGAATTTATTGATGCGGTAAAAGATGCGGTGAACAAAGGATACAGTGTGGCCTGGGATGCGGATGTAAGTAATAATGGATTTCGTCAAATGCAGGGGCTGGCACTGAATTTAGATCCTTCTGTAAAATATACAAAGGAGATGATCAATACCGCTACCAAAGAAGTGCCTTACGATGCAAATATTCGTCAGGACCTTTATGAGAATTTAACCACACAGGACGATCACCTGATGCACATTGTGGGAGTGGAGAAATCAAAAGATGGGAAAACATTTTTTGTAGTGAAAAATTCATGGGGAAAGATCGGGCCCTTTGATGGTTACATCAATGTTTCTGAGAATTATTTTGCTATTAATACCATCAGCATTGTTTTACCAAAAGCAGCTTTGTCAGGTGTACTGAAACAGAAATTGCATTTGTAAAAATAAAGAACTGTATTAAAAACAAAATGCCCACATTACTTAGCGGGCATTTTTCCATTAATGGTTAAGCAATATAAAATTGCTATTCATCACCTTTTTTACCTGATTTATTCTTCTCTGATTGTTGCTCCAATTTTTCCTGATTGGTATTTCCTTTCAAAT
>JAICTW010000502.1 GCA_025936195.1 Flavisolibacter sp. | reverse complement strand
CGATCTTTTGTGCTGCTATTTTCAAATCATGCAGCATGGTAGTAATGCTTATGATAGTCAGGCTGATCAAAGCAGTAAGAATGATGAGAATGGCAACCAGAAGAAACAGTGTTCTGTCCCTGCTGGCTTTTTCATTTTTGTACAGAGAACTGACTTTAGCTTCGATGCTCCTCCAGATCGTTTTTTGAAGTGTAGAAAGTTCATTTAATCCGTTATTGGATACCTGCCACCACTGGTCTGCCGAAAGAGAACTGTCGAAAGCAAAATGTTTGAAGAGGGTATCTAAATATTCATTGGTTTTTTTCAGATCGGTATGTGTTCTTATGTTTTGATAAGCTTTCCGTACCTCTGGAGTTGCTTTTAGTAAAAGTTCTTTTTCATAGGATTTATAAACATCAAAAGTTCCGGTAAGCCCGATGAGGGTTTCCACCATGTATTTTTTTGTGATCAGCACATTGTAAATATTGGAACGAATGATCCCAAGATAAGTGCTCATTTCCGTAAGTATTTTCTGCGCCACCATGTCTCTGTATTCCGGTTGCAGATAAGGTGAGTTGGGAATGGTATTGAGTGTATTCAGCCGGAAGATGGTGTTGGAATAATTGTGCATGACCATGTTGGGCTCGGCATTATTGCTGTCAATACGATTTCTTGTTGCCAGCAGGCGGTCAACAGAAGTATATTCTCTAAATCCTTCAACACCGGGATCACCGCTTTTCTCCATTCTTTGCAACAAAGAATCGGCCAGCGGCCTTATCTCAAAAACATCACTGTATTTTGCTTTTCCAAGCGAGTAGTCAAAGCTTACTTTGCGTTCATCTTCAAGGGCATCAATCAAAGCGGACAGATTGGCCGACTGATGAATGCGTTTAATATAATTATCAATGATCTTAAGCTTGTCATTTTTTTCTTGATAAACTTGTGTAGTCAAATAGATGAGAAAGATGAGAGGCACCAATCCAATTAAAATAAGCTTTACAGCCAGAGGCAGCTTTCGGAAGAAATGGTTCATCTGATTAAGGGGTGATACTATTCTGAAACGGTAAAGCTATAAAAAATTGTAGGTTGACAGAATATTGTCATCTGAACTGGAATCAATCGCTGTGCAGGTTTAACGCTTCGTTGATGAAACGAGAAGTTTTATTTTACTGCAGCAGATAAAATATTCTAACGATCAGTTGTTCGGGTGTTTGCATCTTTGCCAATAATCGTAAATCTCTTTCAATACCTGTTTGACCTCACCTATCGAATGGCCTTTCTCAAAAAAACCCTGCACACTCATTTCATAGGCTTTCTTTACAGCAGGAGCACCGGCGCTTGTGGTTAAAAAAATAAATGGAATGCTTTTACGCCTCAGTTCTTCATCCTCGTAAATTTTTTCGCGAAGCTCAATGCCACTCATTACAGGCATGTTTACATCGGTAAGAATAAGGAAGGGTTTGTCAGTGGTAGTTTTTAAATATTCAAGCGCCTGCTTACCATTTCCAAAGCAAACCAATTCGTTGTTTATCTTTAATTGCTTTAGCGAATCGCCAATCAGTTCACATTCATCCGCATCATCATCAATTAAAATAATAGGTCCTGTCTTTGCCATTGTCTTTGTTATTTAGCCGGTAAAATTATGGTGAATGTTGCGCCTTCGTTTTCTTTTCCTTCGGCGTAAATAATTCCGTTGTGCCGTTCTACAATTTTTTTGCAAAGCGCCAGTCCCAAACCGGTACCCTCATATTGATCTTTTGAATTAAGGCGGGTGAATGTTTTAAAAATTTTTTCCGTCTGAGTTTGATCAAAACCAATTCCGTTATCCTGAACGGTAATGTGCACATAGTTCTGGTTAGAAGGCAAAGCTTTGTGTGTACTTAACGATTTTGCAGAAATGGTTTTTGATTCAATACGGATGCAAGGAGGCTCGCCGCCTTTTGAAAATTTCAAAGAGTTGTTGATGAGATTATAAAACAACTGGTACATTAAAATTCCGGAACCTTTTATTACCAGTAAATTCCTGTATATAATTTTTCCTTCTGTTTTCTGAATGACCACTTCCAGATCGTTCTCAACATTTTTCATCACTTCATTCAAATTCACCTGGTCGTCCATTATCCGGTCGGCATTCAAAGAAGAATACAGCAGAATGCCATCAATCATATCGTACATGCGATTGGCAGCCGTTTCAATTTTACCGATATAGTTTTTTGCTTTTTCCGGAAGGTCGTTTTCAAATTCAGATCTTATCCGGCTGCCAAAAGTTTTTATTTTCCGGAGCGGTTCTTTCAAATCATGACTCGCCACATGGGCAAATTGCTGCAGGTCTTCATTGCTGCGTTCCAGTTCGCGGTTGCTTGTTTGCAAGGTTTGCTTTAGCAGCACATCCACTGTTATGTTTTGCAGTGTGCCCACTAAAAGCAATTCATTATTCCACGAGATCACACGGCCCGTTCCTTTTATGTGAATGATCGTTCCGTCTTTTTGTACCATTCTGTACCGCCATTCCTCTGCTTGTTTGGTCTGCAAAACATTTTGAGCAGACCTGCTTACGTATTCACGGTCTTCAGGATGAACATGTTTATAAAATTCTTCCAATCCGGGTTTGAATTCACCGGGATCATAACCCAATAAACGATAGAGATTATCAGAATAACCCAGTAAGCCTGTGGTCAGGTTGAAAGAATAACTGCCTTGACCGGAGCTTTCTTCGGCTTGCTTAAAGGTTTCATTTTGCACCAGCAGCATTTTATTCAGGGCGGCTAATTCAGCGGTGCGTTCTTTTACTTTTACTTCCAGTTGTTGCGATAATAAGCGCAACCGCTCTTCACTTTGCTGCAGTGTCTTTTTTGCTTCTATTTGCTCGGTTATTTCCACCGCCACTGCTACAATGCCTGAGATAATACCGTCGTCTTCATACAACGGTTCGTAAGTAAAATTCAGATAAGCTTTTTCAGGCTTGCCATAACGAATCACTTCAAGCGGCAATTCGTTTGCAATGAAAGGCTCTCCTGTTTCATATACCTTATCTAACAATTCTTCGAAGCCTTGCCCACTGAGATATGGCATGGCTTCAAATATCGGACGGTTCATCAACTGCTCCGCTGATTTACCCCATATTTCTAATATTTTTTCATTAGCCAGTTCCACAACATAATCAGGTCCGCGCAACACACACATGGCAACGGGTGCGTGCTTCACCAGTTTACGAAGACGGGCATCGTTTTCTTCCAACAATTTTCTGGCTTTAACTACTTCACTAACAT
>JAICTW010000492.1 GCA_025936195.1 Flavisolibacter sp. | reverse complement strand
GCAATTGCGCATTGGATGCTGAAGTGGGCACGTTTGGATTTACATTCATATCGCCGAATTTTTTACATCCGGTCTGAAATCCTGCCCACACCAAAACCAATAAAAGCAGTATATAGTTTGTTTTTTTCATGATCATAGTTTTAAAAAGTGATGCTTAGATTAACACCATAAGAACGGACTGTTGCCAGTTGTCCTGTTTCCAGCCAGTTTAAGGAAGAAGCTCCTGTTGCCAGTTCGGATGGATTGATCCCTTTAGGCGCTGCCTGCCAGATGGTGAATGGATTTCTAGTGATCAAAGCAAGATTCAAACTTCTGAAAGGAAGCTTTGAGATCTGCTCTTTGGTGAATGTGTATCCCAAACGGGCTTCACGCATTTTTATATAAGAAGCATCCATCAGCCACTCTTCATAAACTTTACTTCCCAGTGTATTGCGGTAATAAGTTCTTGCATTTACATAAGCGGTCACTTCCTGGCCGGTAACGCTTGAAATACCGGTTACTTTCACGCCACCTCCATCCGCTAAAGGATCACGGATGTTTTTTCCTTTATCATTCATAGCTGCAGTTTCCGCTGCCTGTCCGCTTTTTACCGCCAACATTTTGGTCCAACTAAAAAACTGCCCGCCACTTTGAAAATCTATCGCTGCGGAAAGATCAAAATTTTTCCAGGTAACTGTATTCATCCATCCACCCGTGAATTTGGGAAGGACCGATCCAAAATTGTGACCTGTTTCCCACATAGGCATATTGTTAGCATCCAAAAGTATTTTGCCGGTTTTCACATCTCTCTTATATCCATTACCCACCAATGAACCAAAAGCTTCTCCCACATTGGCCAATAAAAACATATCCACGCTTGCATAACGGTTGTAATCCAGTTGCAATGAATTCAGTCCCGGATACAATTCAATGATCTTGCTTTTGTTCCTGCTGATATTGAAATTGCTGTTCCATTCTACAGTTTTTGTTTTTACCGGCATCGCATTCAGACTTAATTCAACTCCGCGATTTTCAATATTGCCTGCGTTGATTACGTAGCTGGTATAACCACTGGGGCCAGGAACATCTAATGGCAATACAGCGTCTTTATTATTTTGTTTATACACCGTGGCACTAAGTCCAAGACGATCATTCCAGAAACGCAAATCCAAACCCGCTTCATAAGCAGTGCCCACCGAAGGCTTCAGATCGGGATTATTCAATTTATCCGGGACATACATAGGAAAGTTTCCGTTGTAAGGATCGCCTAAAGCAAAGAAATTGCTGGTTTGATAGACATCAATGTCAGAACCTGCCTGTGCATAGCTCAATCTTAATTTGCCGAAAGAAAGCGGTTTCCATTTCATTAATTCACTGAATACAAAACTTCCGGAAACAGAAGGATAGAGATAGGAATTATTATCATCAGGAAGTGCAGATGAAATATCGTTCCTCAAACTTGCCTCAATAAAATAAGTATTGTTATAACCAACAGTAGCGGAACCGTAAGCGCTTCTTACTTCTTTTCTGCGCAAATAATTCGTTACATCCGGACGCTCCAGCGAATTGGCAATATTGTAGAAGCCGGGAGTAACCAATCCGCCAACTGTTTCTTCTCTTAAATAACTATAGCGTTGATTTAAAATATTGCCGCCGGCACTGGCATTTAAAGAAATCTTTCCAAAATCTTTATTGAATTGGGCAAGCAATTCATAATTCCTTTCAGTTGATTCGTATTTACCGATCCAGAAAGAAGGCGTTCCTCTTCCCCCGGCAGCATTACGTCCATCAAGATTTTGTGTAAATCCATCCTGGCGAATAAAACCGCTGACCTGCAAACCGGGAATGATGGTGTAGGTCAATCCCACATTACCAAAGAAGCGGTCCCTCGAATCATGATAAGGGTTTTCATACGCATCAAAATAAGGATTGTTCCAGTCGATCGGTGTCATATCCTCATACACACCAGCCGAATTTGGATCATTTAAATTCCAATGGTAGAAAGTACCATCAGGATATTTATACTGCTTTAATTTTTGCATATCAAGGTTGCGTTCAAACCACTGATACATATTTCTTGAGCCAAGGCTTTGATAACCTGCGAAGGCCGCTGACCTTTGTTGTTGGCATAATTCAGACTTGTAGATAGAACAAGATTGGAAGTAACATTTAAAGAGCCATTCAAACCCAGGTTATTTCGTTTCAAATAAGTATTGGGTTCAATACCGGTAATGTCTGTATTGTCAAAAGACAAACGGAACGTAGTGCTTTGTCCGCCGCCAGCAAAAGAAATGCTGTTGTTCAACGTTCTTCCTGTAACAAAATATTCCTTGATATTATTTGGATGTGGAATGAATGGAGTTTCCTTTCCAAAATCGGGATCGGCAGGATAGAAACTATATTGTTGCCTTACCGGAGTGCCATCCATTTTTGGTCCCCAGCTTTCATCCCAGCTTCCATCCACATATTTTGTACTAACCCCATTGATCTTGATTGTTGGAAAATTTAAGCTGGAACCGGCACCATAAATATTTTGCAAAGGCATAAAATTGCCAGCCTTTTCCATAGAAGCGGATGAACTGAAATGCACTGTGGGCTTTTGATTTTTACTTCCTTTTTTAGTAGTGATCATGATCACTCCAAATTGTCCCCGTAAACCATACAAGGCAGAAGCGGCTGGGCCTTTCAATACAGTGATTGATTCAATATCTTCCGGGTTAATATCCTGTGCAAGGTTACCATAATCGCGGCCATTTTTACCGGCATAGTTAGAGTTGGAAATAGGTGTGTTATCTACCACAACCAAGGGCTCGCCTGCACCAGTGACAGAATTTACTCCACGAATTTGTATTTTCTGGGTGCCTCCCATGCTGGCTGCAGAAGAACCTGAAACCTGAACGCCAGCAACTTTACCTGCCAGCGAACCGAGAACATTTTGGTCTCTTGCAACAGTCAGGTTTTCACCCGAAACTTCCTGGGTTGAATAACCCAAAGCTCTTTTTTTACGGGTGATGCCAAGAGCAGTTACCACCACTTCAGACATAGAACTGTTAGAGCTCAGTGTAACATCGTAAGTGTTACCGGCTCCAATAGCAATTTCCTGGCTTTGTCTTCCTGCATAAGAAAACACAAGGACAGGGTTAGTGCCACTAACCGAAATGGAATACGTTCCCTTTTCGTCAGAGACGGTGCCATTTTGAGTTCCTTTTTGTAAGACAGAGACAAAAGGCAAAGGCAAGCCTTTATCATCTGTAACCGTACCAGTAATTTGCCGGGATTGACTAAAAACAAGGATAGGCAGTG
>JAICTW010000679.1 GCA_025936195.1 Flavisolibacter sp. | reverse complement strand
CTGATATCGGTAGATCCTGCGCTTGTATGTCAGGAGGCAGGTCCATTGTAACTGCGATGTAAATCCACTGTACTTTCACCATACCTCTTCTACGCCTGCGATAAAGATAAAAGAAAAACCGGCTGCCGAGTCGCAAGCCGGTTTTGATTTGCCCCTCTTTTGAAATGAATACCTAGTTTATACATCCGACCTGGATGCGGAACGTCCCATTATCAATGAAACGATAAACAATACCAGGAAGATGAAGAATAATATCTTAGCTATAGATGCTGCTCCGGCAGCAATACCACCAAATCCGAAAACAGCGGCCACTATAGCAACGATCAGGAAAATTACTGTCCAGCGTAACATAGCTTTAAATTTTAAGGTTATAGAAAATTGTGATCATGCTTTCTGCATTTGATGTAACCATCATCCTGCGTAGGCATTGTCCAGTGTTTAAATTTTCTCCTTTTCTTTTCTTTAACGCCATTGACCTGAGTATCTTTTAATCCTCTTACAAAGGTCAACCTTGAAACAAAATCCACCTGCTTATCTCTTGTAATCCCGTCATTTTTATCATTAAACACCATACTGATCTATTTGCTTTCGTTTGATTATCAGGAGAAAAATTCATGCCGCAAAAATCAACCTTACAAATGCGGGTTTTGCTGTGGAATTGGGGAGATTTTTCAGCAGGAATGGTTCAATAAAGCGTCATTTTGATGGGGAACATGCCGCCTTCATCTCATATTATCACGGTACTTAATACAGCGAACTGGTATAAAAATTTCTATTTAATGTAAAAAACAAAATGCAAAAAGGTAGTCCCAAAAAACTAATCCGCAAACCACAGCACCAGCCGAAGCCTGGAATAGAAAGAAAAATGTCTCCCCGGCCCATTTATGATGACCCGGCAAGGCCAGGAACTAATAAATTACAGGGTAAAGTTGCATTGATAACAGGAGGGGATAGTGGAATTTGCAGCAGGATGCCAGTTATATAAGTGGACAGTTTTTGCATCCCAATGGAGGTGAAATTGTGAATGGATAATCAATTAGATTGTTTGGTAACCAGTCGAGCAACGGTATTCAGAATGTCATCCATATCAAACGGCTTTGCCATAAAATCATTGGCGCCAGCCTGCATACATAACTCTTTAGCGTTGGGATGAGCGGAGATCATCATTACAGGAATGCTGCGGGTATTTTCCTTTCCTTTCAGCTGAACGCATATATCCGTGCCGTTGATTCCGGATAATAGCATATCCATGATAATTAGATTGAAAGAATTATTGGATATGGCCTGAAATATTTCATCGGCCCGTTCTGCAGTTACCACTTTGTGACCTTTGTATTCAAGCATCATTTTCAGCATCATGCTGATATCCGGATCATCATCCACCACCAGGATTAGGGAAGACTGGTTATTCATTAACATTGTTTTTGTTTACCAGGGGTAGTGTAAATGTAAAGACTGATCCTTTATCTTTTTCACTTTTTACCATAATTGTTCCCTGGTGCCGTTGTATAATCTCCTGGGCTATAAATAATCCGATACCAAAACCAGGATAAGTCAATTCATTTTTTCCTTCAACCCTGTAAAAACGTTCAAAGATCCTTGTCTGCTCACTTTTATTGATTCCAATACCGTAATCGGCAACACTGACAGCTATTGACTGATCATTTCCCGCAATATATACATCAATGGACTCTGCAGAGGGCGAGTATTTGATGGCATTTGTCAGTAGATTAAGCAATACCTGCGCTATCCGGTCACGGTCTGCCTGAACTGTTCCCTCAAAATCATTGTGGATAATAATACTGTGTTTTGAAGTAGTATGTCTGACATCCTGTACAGCCTCTTCCAGCAATAATACGGGATCAAACTCGGTGTAGTTAAGTTCAAGTTTACCAGTTTCAATCCTTGACATATCAAGCAGGTCTGAGATAAGCCTGGTAAGTTTCGAAACCTGTTTGGAAACGGTAGTTAGAGAAGATCTAACGGTTGATTGAGCAGTGCGCAATTTTTCCTCGTTCATCTCTTCGTAAATACTCAATAGCAACTGCACATATCCTTTTATGGAAGTGATGGGTGTTTTTAATTCATGACTCGCCATTTTGATGAAATCGTCTTTGCGCTGTTCCAGTTTTTTAAGCTCCGATATGTCAATACAGGCGCTTATAAAGCCCGCAAATTCACCTGTGGGAGAAACGCGCGGTACACAATTATCTGCAATCCAGCGATATTCGCCATCGTATCTGCGGAGGCGATATTCCGCATAAAAGCCCTCCTGATTTTCCAATGCCTTCCTGTATACATCAATGCATTTCTCTCTATCTTCCGGATGAACGCCATTT
>JAICTW010000308.1 GCA_025936195.1 Flavisolibacter sp. | reverse complement strand
CTTTTCATGTTATTAGTTTTGGTTGTCCGTTAAGTCACTGAACGGTTTTTATAATTGCCTGCGTATGACTTGAACACATCTCCAATTTCACCGGAGCAGTTACGCAGTTTTGAACAGCGCCAAAAATATCACTTGTACGTATTAAAACAAATAATTGTGGAAATTATTCCGCCCAGCTCATTACGTAATTTTCATTCTCAATATCAAGTGCCTGCTTTGTGAGCATCAGCGGATGAAACGTATCTATCATCACCGCCAGCTCCTTTGTTTCTTTTGCACCAATGCTTCTTTCAACAGCACCGGGATGAGGTCCGTGCGGAATGCCGGCAGGATGCAGGGTGATCATCCCTCTTGTTACATTTTTCCTGCTCATAAAATCACCATCCACATAATAGATCACTTCATCGCTGTCAATATTGCTGTGATTGTAAGGCGCAGGAATGGCCAGTGGATGATAGTCAAACAACCTTGGACAAAAAGAACACACCACAAAATTATTAGCTTCAAAAGTTTGATGTACCGGTGGTGGCTGATGCACTCGTCCGGTGATGGGTTCAAAATCGTGAATGGAAAAAGCAAAAGGATAACAACAGCCATCCCATCCTACCACATCAAAAGGATGATTGGCATAATGAATATTGTAAAGAACTCCTTTCTTTTTTGTTTTAATCATGAAATCACCTGTCTCATTGTGTGTTTGGAGATTTTGCGGCGGACGAATATCTCTGTCAGTGTAAGGTGAATGTTCAAGCAATTGTCCATACTTGCTCAAATATTTTTTAGGGAAGCGAATGGGACTGAACGATTCGGCGATAAACAAACGATTGTTTTCATTATTAAACTGAATTGGATAAATCGTTCCTCTTGGTATCATTAAATAATCGCCGTAGGCAAAAGCCACTTCACCATACATTGTTTTTAAAACACCGCTGCCTTCATGCACAAAGATCATTTCATCGGCATCTGCATTTTTGTAAAAGTACTCAGTCATGCTTTGCTGCGGCGCTGCTAAAACAATATGAACATCGTTGTTCACCAAAACAGGAACACGGCTTTCCAAAAAATCTTTTGCAGGGTTAATATTGAATCCTTCAAAACTGCGGTGACTTAACATTCTTTCTTCTGCAATCTTTGGAGATACATCAACAGGCTTTTCTGTTTTGATGATCTGCGTAGGCGGATGAACATGGTACAACAAAGAATAATCGTTGGAGAAACCTTCAGTAGAAAATAATTGTTCGGAATACAAACCGCCGTCCGGTTTACGAAATTGCGTGTGACGTTTTTGAGGTATCTCACCCAATTTATAATAGTAAGGCATATAGCAAGATTTTCGTTCAGGTGTGAAAATAGGAAAATTGAGCTATATGGAATTGGAAGAGAATAATGAAGGAGAACCTATTCTGCAGCATCTGTTTTATCCAACACAAAATTTTTTGTAATAGTATTTAGCTGATCAACCTTGTCTGTAAAATCGCCTTTTAATTTCGAACGGATCTCCTGCATATTATCCAGCAAGTCATCTATCTCTTCGGGAAGCAATTCATTGAACAGTTCTTTCAATCGTTTCGCAATGGTTGGTGATTTACCATTGGTGGAAATCCCAATTTTCAAATTCCCTTTTTGAACAATGGAACCCATGTAAAAATCACAGAGTTCAGGCTTGTCTGCAACATTCACCAGTTTCCCTTTTCCCTTAGAAATATCTCTGATGCGTTTGCTTTCTTTTTTATCATCAATAGCAATGATCACAATATCTCTTTCATCCACATCCGCCGGGAGAAAAACTCTTTCTCTTAGTTCGATATTGGAATAATTTGAAGACAGTTTTTTTATTTCTTCATTGATGGTTATAGATACGAGTTTAATATTGGTCTTGGGAGAATTGGAAAGGATGGCAGACAATTTCTCCAATCCAATCTTCCCTCCTCCAATAATAAGCACAGAAAGATTTTCCAGCTTTAAAAAAACAGGAAGCAATCTGTTGGTTTCTTTATGACTGATAACTTGGCTCATTTTCTACAGTTAAGGCTGAAAACAAACGGTTACTGAAATCGCCAAATGTTTCACTTTTTTTTCTTTTCTCTTTAAATTCGCTGAACAGAAAATTGAGTTCCTGCAAGATGGCTTCTTCGTCAAGGTTGTCTTTGTATTTTTTGTTCAACCGAAGACCGAGATAGTCACCTCCAATATGTAAATTGTAATGACCTAAAGAAGTTCCGATAAAACCAATTTCAGAGTTGGAAGATCTTCCGCAACCATTGGGACAACCCGTCATGCGAATAATTATCTCTTCCTCCTGCAGATCGTATTGTTTCAACAGCAGTTCTATTTTAGAAAGTAAAGAAGGTAAATAACGTTGCGCTTCTGCCAATGCTAACGGACAAGTGTTCAACGCCACACAGGCCATTGAATTTTTTCGTGCAGCCGATGCATTATTGGTATGATCAACTATTCCATATTTTTTGAGAATGCTTTCAATTTTCTTTTTGTCCTTTTCAGCAATATCGCTGATGATCACATTTTGATTGCAGGTAAACCTGAAATTGGCTTTACCCGTTTTGGCAATTTCAAAAAAAGCGGTTTTCATTTTCAGTTGCTCGTCATCCAGCACTCTTCCATTTTCTACAAACACGGTGTAGTACCAAAGCCCCTGGTGGTTTTGCTCCCATCCGTAATAATCTTTGCGTTGAGTAAAACTAAAAGGACGCTCTTTTTCCAATTCAAAACCAACTCTCTTCTCCACTTCTTTTTTAAAAAAATCAACTCCTAACCTGTCAACCGTATATTTTAACCTAGCTTTCTTTCGATCGCTACGATCGCCAAAATCTCTTTGCACAGTAAGTATTTCATAAATCACCTTCATCGTCTTTTCTTCAGTATCAGTGAAGCCAATAATGGTCCCTAATCTTGCATAGTGTTCGGGATTACCATGCGTGCTGGCCATTCCCCCGCCAACGGCAATGTTGAAGCCTTTCAATTCATTATTTTCAACAATAGCAATCAGCCCGAGATCATTGGTCAACACGTCCACATCATTGTTTGGCGGAATGGCAATAGCGATCTTGAATTTTCTTGGCATGTACCTGTCCTGGTACAAAGGATCTTCTTCGTCTTTCTTATCCATTATCTTTTCTTCACCCAGCCATATTTCGTAATAAGCTCTTGTCTTTGGCAACAGCATGGTGTTGATCTTATCTGCGTAAGCAAATATTTGTTCGTGAATGGGCGATTGCTTTGGGTGAGAACTGCAGATAATATTTCGATTGATATCACCACAGGTAGCGATGCTATTGAGTTTTGCCAGGTTGAATGCCTGAATGGTTGGCTTTATTTTATTCTTTAGCAATCCATGCAATTGAATGGTTTGCCGTGTCGTGATCTTTATCACGCCGGTTGTATTTTTTCCTGCCACATCATCTATTGCCAACCATTGATTAGGTTTTAAAAAACCACCGGGCAAACGAAGGCGGATCATAAAAGAATACAAACGTTCCAGTTTTTTTTGTGCTCTTTCCTCACGGCGGTCACGATCGTCCTGCTGATACATTCCATGAAATTTGAACAGGTTGGCATCATCATCAGGCACTGATCCTGTTAATTCATTTGCCACACTTTCTTTAATGGTTCCTCTCAAACCATCGCTCTGCATTTTTATTCTTTCAACAGAAGATAAATTTTGATTCGTATTGGACATGAAACAGTTTTAGCTTTTAATAAACGTCTTTTAAATAACGGCCTTCGCTTTTTAAATGATTGATGAATTCAATGGCTTCCTCATTTTTTTTGTTGCCATAGTGTTGCACCATTTCCAATAATGCATTTTCCACATCAACACTCATGGGATCTTTTGTTCCGCATACATACAGGGCCGCACCGTTTTGTAACCATTCGTAGATCTCTTTTCCTTTTTTCTTCAGCTTATGCTGCACGTAAACTTTTTGCTCCTGGTCTCTTGAAAAAGCCAAATCAATTTTAGATAGCGAGCCTGTTTGTATCCAGTTTTGAATTTCGGTTTGGTACAAAAAATCAGTAACAAAATGCTGGTCGCCGAAGAATAACCAATTCTTTCCCTGTGCACCTTTTGCGTCTCTGTGTGCAATAAAGGAACGGAAAGGAGCAATGCCAGTACCAGGTCCGATCATGATCACATCTTTATCATCATCCGGCAAACGGAATTGCGAGTTTTTATGAATGTAAAATTCGATTTGCCTGCCCACTTCAAACTGCGACAAAAAATCAGAACACAAACCAAACTTCACTTCATCATTCACTGAAAATTTATCACGTGCAACCGTGATGTGCACTTCGCCGCTGTGTGCTTCAGGTGAAGATGAAATAGAATACAATCGCGGTGCTATTGGCTCCAGTATTCCAATCAATTGTTCAAACTGACCTGAATTTTTCAGCGGATAAATTTTCAGAAGATCCAATAAGCTGATTCTTGTACCGGGAATATCCTGATTCACCAACAATGCATAATCATTCACTACTCTTTGAGGCAGATAAACAATGTCAAGCTTTTTCTTGAGCAAATCAAAAACACTGTATTCTTCATTACGAAAGGGATATCTTTTATCGGCATCTAACTCCAAAACTTTGATGATCGCTTCTACAATTGACAAAGGGTTT
>JAICTW010000091.1 GCA_025936195.1 Flavisolibacter sp. | reverse complement strand
TTTCTCTTTGAAGGCTTACTTCCAACTGGCTTGAAATGGCAGTCAGCGGTGTTGATAATTCGTGCGAGGCATTGGAGATAAACCTTCTCTGCATCTCGAAGCTTTCCTGCAATCCGTTCAGCAGATCGTTCAAGGTTACAGAAAGCTGGTGCCATTCATCTTTGGTGTTGCTGGTCTTTATGCGCCGTGCTAGATTTTGGGCAGAGATCTCCGCCACTTCTTCCGATATTTTTTTCACCGGCAGCAATAATCCCCTCGAGAAAAAGTAGCCGCTGATCAAAACAAAAATATTTCCTACAAAAAAGCTCAGTAATAATATGCGGGAAAGAGTGTAAAGATTGTTCTTGCCTTCCTCATCTTCGCCGGCAGCAATGATCACCATCCGTGCATTATTATCGGTATAATGATAAGCCACTGCTTCTTTGTCGCCTTCTGTAAAAAACACCGTTCCTTTTACTCTTGTATCATCTAAAATGGATTCATCAATATGAAGCGTGTCATTGGGAAGATCGCTGTAGCGGTAAATCCTTTTGTTTTGATAATCGTAAGCCTGAACGGTTTTATTCTTCAAAGCAAGTGTAGTGGAAGAATCAATCCGCTGAATCAAAGCCCTGTCAAATATCTCTTTTTGACTTAATAATCTTGCCGTGGTAATGGCCCTGTTGGTCAGTCTTGTTTTGATATTATTGATGCGGGCCTGATAAGAAAAATAATAAATGCCTGAGCACACAATACTCAGGATCACAAAAACAAGAAGTGAGAAGATAAGGGTGATGCGAAGGCGTACCGGCATGGCTCAGGGATTGTCTTTTAAAATATAACCCATGCCCACCTGTGTTTGTATCATCTTTCTTTCGAAGGGCTTGTCCACTTTATTTCTTACATAATTAATGTACACATCTATAACATTGGTGTTGGTGTCAAAATCAATATCCCATACATTAATCGCAATATCGGCGCGGGAAACCACACGGTTTTTATTTCGTAAAAGATATTCCAGCAACTGAAATTCCTTTGCCGTAAGATTAATAAGTGTATTGTCTCTTTTTACTTCCTTGCTGTCGAGATTCATTTCCAGGTCTCCGGCCCGTAACACTGTGCCTACCGGTATGTTTTGACTGGACGTTCTTTTTAAAAGCACCCGTGTTTTCATCAACAGCTCTTTAAATTCAAAAGGCTTTACAATATAATCATCTGCGCCGGCATCGTAGCCTTCAATCTTATCGTTCAAAGAACTGAGCGCAGTAAGCATGATCACAGGAACATCGTTGTTATGCACCCTGATCCTTTTGCATAATTCATAACCATTGATGCCCGGAAGGTTGATGTCCAGCACTACCAGATTGAAAGGCTGCGATTGAAACAATTTCCATCCTACATCACCACTATAGGCTACTTCCACAACATAACCGTTTTCACTTAGTCCCAGCTTAAGCGTGTCGGCAATTTTCTGTTCATCTTCAATCACTAAAATTTTTCTTTCCTCTGTCATAACAGGCAATTTACAAACTCACGATCAATCTTGCTCCGGCTTTAAAAAGACCGCAAAGTTTTAATGATATTCTAATCTGAGACTAATGCAGGGCTAATATGTACATTTTACATTCGTATTCTTCTTGAATGTATGCAGGACATTTTTAAAACCATATTGGTACCGGTAGATTTAACATTGAACACAGAAGTGGCCATTTGTAAAGCGTTGGAAATTGCAGACGCCTCAGTAGTGAGCATTCATTTGGTGCATGTGTTGAAGCCTTCACTTTTTGAAAGTTTTGGTAAAGCGGAAGAATCAAAGGAAATACAGCAGGTGGAAAGTAAGCTGATAGAATGGAAAAACAGTATTGAAGAATGCACGTCCAATGCAGAAGTTTCTTACTGGATCATTCCTTCTTCTTCGGTTTATAAAATCATCGCTTTTAAAGCAAAGGAGTTGAAGGCTGATCTGATTGTGATCGGAAAAACATCCAGTCATCACTGGTTCCCTTTTTTGAATACGGTAACACCGGACGCATTGGCCGAAGAAACCGGAAGCGCTGTTTTAACCGTGAAACCCGGATCGCTTCACAACAAAATAAAAAAAGTAGTGGTGCCGGTTACAGATAATCTTCCGCAGCAGAAAATGAATGTGCTGGCAGCGCTTTGTAAAAAGAACAACATCAAGATCTTTCTCATCACTTTTATTAACAAGGATAATGTTCCGGAAGATTTTTCAGCATCCTCACTTTTGAAAGTGTACCAATGGTTGAAAACTTCACTTCATTGTCCGGTGGAATATGCCGTACTGCACGGACAGAACAAAGCAAAAGCCGTACTTTCCTATGCACAGAAAAATAATGCAGACATTCTTTTAGTAAATCCAGAAACGGAAACCAAAATAGGCTGGGCGGGCAATCACATTTGCGACGTCCTTCCACCGGCATCTAAAGTCCAGGTGTTGTCAGTTAGGCCGGCCTCCTTACTTCAATAATCATAAAAAATTTATTAACCTAAATACACACAAGCATGAAAACAATACTTTTTTTTACCACACTCATTACAGGGGTCTCGGTGCTTCAGGCACAATCCTTAGAACAGGGCAATCAACAACTTTATTATCACCGTTACCAGACTGCTGAAAATACCTTTCATCAATTTTTAAAACAGGACCCGAATAATGCCAGCGCATGGTACGATCTGACAAAGGCTTACCTCTTACAGGATCAATTGGATAAGGCCAGCGATACGATTCAATATGCGCCTGCTGCGGCAAAATCAGATCCCTGGTATAAAGTAGCGTATGGAGATATTCTTTTGCATCAGGGCAAAACACAGGAAGCCGGCAATTATTTTAATGAAGCACTTGATGATACAAGAGAAAAGAATGCCGATATACTTGGCGCTATAGCGCAATCGGAAATCAATGCAAAGCAGGGCGATGCCAATTATGCCATTGAGCTTTTGAACAAAGCCATTAAAAGAGATAAGAAAAATCCTTCGCTTTACACATTGCTGGGCGATGCGTACATGAAAATGAGGAATGGTTCGGAAGCTTTCAAAGCGTATCAGTCGGCCATTGACAAAGATGATAAATACGCTGCTGCCTATTACAAAATGGGCGAGATCTTTCTGACGCAAAAAACCCCTGGAATGTATGTTGATTACTTTAAAAAATCAGTGGCAGCCGATCCTGATTATGCACCGGCACTGTATAAGCTTTACGTTTATGAATTCAACCGCGATGCTGCAAAAGCCATGGATTATTACAATGACTACATGGCAAAATCAGATGCCTCCATTCAAAACCAGTACGACCTTACCGATCTGTTTTATTTGAACAAACAATACGATCAGGCCATACAAAAAGCAAACGCTATTGTAAGTAAAGAAGGAGATAAGGTGCAGCCGAGACTTTATAAACTGATCAGCTATAGTTATGCTGCGCAGAAAGATTCAACAAAAGCATTTGACTACATGCAAAAATATTTTGACAAGGAAGCAGACAGCAACATGGTGGCAAAGGATTATTTATTAATGGGCGAACTGTATGCCTCCTCTGCACAGGGACAGGATTCACTGGCTCTGGTTTATTTTAATAAAGCAGCCAATAAAGAAACGGACAGTGCTGAATTAGTGAAGTATTATCAACGCTTTGCCAATTTAGCGGCCAATGACAAAGACTTTAATGAGCAGGCAAAATGGTTGGGAAAATATTATTTGTCAAATGACCAGGCTACCAATTTGGATTTATTCAATTGGGGACTGGCTGCTTTTAAAGCGGAAGATTATGTAACGGCAGACACGGTGTTTGGAAGATATGTAGCCAAATATCCGGAACAGACTTTTGGTTATTACTGGCGGGCAAAAAGTAAAGCTTTGGCAGATACGAACATGGCTCAGGGACTGGCCGTACCTGCTTATCAAAACCTGATTGCCGTATTGGAAAAGAATCCCAATGATCCGAATTATAAAAACTGGATGGTAGAATCCTATGCTTACCTGGCCGCGTATGAAACCAATACGGAAAAGAATTATGGCGAAGCCGTGAATTATTTTGAAAAAGTATTGGAAGTAGATCCGCAAAACGAAAGTGCAAAAAAATACATTGCCATACTGGAGAAAAATTTAGACGATAAGGGTAGTAAGTAAGTTGCTGATACTTTTTCATGTGTTTTAGGTGAAAGCCTCCTGCCGATGCAGGGGGCTTTATTCGTTCTTTAGTAATTTGCACCGTTATTTTTACAGATATGGAACAGGAACAAATGCAAAAGGCCAGTGTTATTTTAATGGACGTGTATGAAACGATGCTGGACATGAGCGAGGTGGAGAGAAAAGTCAATCATTTGATGGACAGCAAAAGAGGTTATAATCTTTGGTTTGAATTATTCCTGCAATACTCTTTTGTGGATAATTGCATCAGGGAATTTAATGACTTTCTTTCCATAGCAAGAGCTACGCTTCAAATGACAGCAGGCAAATTTGAGAGAGTGATTTCCGATTTTGAGACAGACAGTGTTCTTTATCTTTTGAAACAACTTCCTGTTCATGAAGAAGTTCAGGAAGGACTTTCCAAATTAAATGATCAGGGATTTCGAATAGCCGCCCTCACCAACTCGCCGGAAAAAGTTGTATGTGACAGGATGGAGATGACAGGACTCATTTCCTATTTTGAATTAGTATTAAGTGCCGAAGAAACCCAAAAATATAAGCCAGGTATTGAACCGTATCAGTGGGCCGCTAAAAAAATGAACGTGCCTGAAAAGGAGATCATCATGGTTTCATCGCATAGCTGGGATATTATGGGAGCGGCCAATGCAGGAATGCAAACCGCTTTTGTAAAGCGGGGTGATGAACCTTTATATTCATTAGCGCCCAAACCCAATTTTACCTGCAGCAGCCTTTCCGATCTGGCGAATCAGTTAAGCGCAAATAAAGATTTGATTGAAAAATAAAAGATGTATTAAGCCAAGCAGCTTGCAAAAAAATAAAGCGAGGTTAAACTATAAATTCCTTGCAAACTGAATTGTAAAGCTTGCTTGTTTTTCCTCCTTATTAATTGATTACAGAGACTGCTGAGCAGTAAAGCCCTGCCTTAAATAAAAATTTGTCACTATCAAAACTATTTACAATATTTACTTCTATACTCCATCTATCCCTCTAACACCATTTCTTTTTAACATCATATTTATCCGGTGAATTGCCGATGTTGAATGAGGTTTTTCCTGCGTTTTATTAAACATCCATTATCAGCTAAACTAAGGTTCTTTAGAATCCATAATTCAGATTAATCTTTATCTCCGTATCCGCCTTAACGCAAAAAACTTATTCCATGCAAAGGGATAATATAGACAAGCTATCAGCAAGCAGGCTAACAGCGGCTACCAAAACGCAAAACGATAGCCAAAATAAATCATCAGTTAATCTTCCGACATTAGAATTGCCAAAAGGTGGAGGCGCTATCAAAGGCATCGAAGAGAAATTTCAGGTGAATGCCGTTACAGGCACTGTTTCCTTTTCTGTACCACTTCCTCTGAGCTCTTCAAGAAGCGGTGCTCCTTCAATTGGTTTGAATTATGATTCCGGAAATGGCAATAGTCCATTCGGTATCGGCTGGTCTGTTAACATGTCTTCCATCAAAAGGAAAACAGAAAAAGAATTGCCTCAGTACAGGGACGCAGAAGAGTCGGATACATTTATTATTTCTTCAGCGGAAGATCTGATTCCATTGCTTGAAAAGCAGGATAATGATTGGAAGAAATATGCTGCGCAAAAAAACGAAAATGGAAAGACATACAGTGTTACACGGTACCGGCCTCGTATTGAAAGTTCATTTTCCATAATTGAAAAATGGACCGATAATCAGACCAGTGAAACACATTGGCGTACCATAAGTGCCAATAATGCCCGTGCTTATTATGGCCTTACCGATGAAAGCCGCCTCTCTGATCCACAGGATCCGTTAAAAGTATTCCAATGGTTTTTGTGCAGAAGCCATGATGATAAGGGGAACATCTCGTTATATCAATACAAAAAAGAAGATGGTGCAGGATTGCCCGATAAAAGAAATGAGTTGAACAGAAAGAGCACTCAGCTCTATTTGAAGAAAGTCTTGTATGGAAATGCTGCTCCTTATTATTTGGGAGATCCGGTTCCGGATGAAAACAGTTTTCTGTTTCAGTTGGTTTTCGATTATGGTGAGCATGATTCCTCTGAGGATGTTCCAAAAGATGTTTATCTCGAAAAGAATTCCTGGAAATGCAGGAAAGATCCTTTCTCCACTTACCGTTCAGGATTTGAAATAAGGACCTATCGCCGCTGCGAACGCATTTTGATGTTCCACTGTTTTAATTCTGATGAACTGCCACACAAACCTTATCTCGTTCGTTCTCTCAAACTTTTTTATGATGATGATCTGCAACTGAAGGGCAACAATAATTCAGTAAACGGATATTCTTTTTTAAGAAGTACAAGGCAATATGGGCATTTGTGGGATGCTGCAGCTAATCATTACCGTTCTAAGTTTTTACCGGAGATGGAATTTAGCTATCAGCAACACGAATGGGATACTACCATCCAAACCGTTTCACCGGAGAATATTGTAAATGCACCTTCCGGCATTGATGATAAAAATTATTTGTGGATTGATCTTTTCAATGAAGGCATTGCTGGAATTCTTTCCGAGCAAAACGATGGATGGTTTTATAAATCCAATCTTGGCAATGCTTCTTTTTCCAAAGCAGAACCGGTCTTACCAAAACCTTCCTTTGGGAGATTAATGACAGGCAGAACTTCCATTCAGGAACTGGAAGGCAATGGTACCAAATACCTTGTACATCATGATGAACCCAAAGGCTTTTTTAAATTAAATGAAGGTGAAGCAGAAGGATCGTTCCAACCGTTTGCAGCTTATCCCAACATCAATTTTTCAGATCCCAATGTCAGAATGATGGATGTGAATGGAGACAACAGGCTTGACATCATTATAACAGAGGGGGAAACAATAAGATACTATGAAAGCGTTGGCGAAAAAGGATTTACTGTCAGCAAAACAATTGCAAAAGAGATTGATGAAGAAAAGGGACCTGCTCTTATTTTTTCCGATCAGACACAATCCATTTTTCTTACTGATATGAATGGCGATGGCCTGACCGATATTGTGAGAATCAAAAACAGCGAGATCTGTTACTGGCCTAATCTTGGTCATGGCCGCTTTGGCGCCAAGGTGAGTATGGACAATGCGCCATTATTGGATTATCCCGATCTTTTCAATCCCCGGCTGATTCGCTTGGCAGATATTGATGGCTCAGGCACAATAGATCTTATTTATCTCGGCAAACAGGGTTTTTCTGTATGGATGAACCAAAATGGAAATGAATGGTCATCAACTCCGCAAATCATTCAGAGCTTTCCTGCTATTTATGATGAAGCAGACATTGGAGTTTTGGATTTTTTGGGAGCTGGCACCTCGTGTATCGTTTATTCTTCAGCATTGCCTTCCCAGTCAGGCCAGCCTTTGAAGTATATTGATTTAATGGGAAGCAAAAAGCCGCTCTTGCTTAATGGTTATAAAAATAATTGCGGAAAGGAAGTTGTTATTGAATACAAATCTTCAGTGGCTTATTATCTTGAAGACAAACAGCAGGGAAGAAAATGGATCACCAAACTTCCGTTTGTTGTGCATTGTATCAGCAAGGTGCGGTCGGAAGATAAAATCCGCAATGTTGTTTTTACAAACAGTTACCGCTACAGTCATGGTTATTTCGATCCGGTTGAAAAAGAATTCCGTGGCTTTGCAAGGGTAGAACAATCAGATACGGAAGATTTCAATCTGTTCAAATTGAACGACGCTAAAAATGTAGTAGAAGAAGAATTGCATCAACCTCCTGTAAAAACAATATCCTGGTTTCATACCGGTGCTTTCTTTGGAAGACAAAAGATCCTGCATCAATGCTTCGATGAATATTTTAAAAATGAATTGTTCAATGAATATGCAATCCCCGAACCCATTATCAATGATGATCTTTCCGCGGAAGAATTAAGAGAAGCTTTGCGTGCCTGCAAAAGTTTGTC